>CALYQE010000092.1 GCA_945281075.1 uncultured Lactobacillus sp.
TTTTTAATCTCCGGCAGGTCAGTTAAATTACTTTGACCATAAAGTGCCATTAGCGCTGCTAGTTGCTGTTTCCAATTTTCAATGGTAGTCAGTAAATAGTCTGAACCATGCGTATTTAGTATTTGTAAAAATACGTTGGAAATTCCTACTAATTTACCGCCCAAGCACAGACCTTTAAAAACATCAAACGGATTGCGCACGCCACCGGAAACAATAAAGTCAACGTTTTCTTGGGCTGCCATCATTGCTGCTATAACGGTCGGCAATCCGATCTCTTCTAAGTAAGAAAGATCCTGCTCATTTCGGGCATTCTCAATTTGGGCAAAATTTGTGCCCCCAAAGCCAGCGACGTCAAAAAGGGCAAAACCTTCCTTTTTTAAAGTTCTAATGGAGGCTTGATCCAGACCTGAACCGACTTCTTTAATAATGATCGGCACCGTAATGTTTTGCCGCAGCTCGATTAAATTGTCCAGCCAATAAAAATCACGTTCACCTTCAGGCATTGCAATTTCTTGGACAGCATTTAAGTGGATTTGAAGCGCATCAGCGGCCAATTCATGAACAATCTTTTCCGCATCCCGAAAACTGGCTTTAGCATTAATATTAGCTAAAACAACGCCATGCGGATTTTCTTCGCGGGCAACTAAAAAGCTATCCAGTTGATCGTGTTCTTTCACCAGAATACTGGCTGATCCCAGAGCTAAACCAATCTGGCTTTGAGCCGCAATCGAACCCAAATCGCGGTTGATCGCAGCTGATTTTTTTGAGCCACCAGTCATTGCGTTGATAAAAAAGGGCGCAGCAACACTTTTACCAAACATTGTGGTCTTGATTGTGGTCGAGTCGACCTTTTTTTCAGGCAGAGCAGGGCGAACTAGGTGCATTTGATCAAAACTATTTGGTTTATGAGGTTGATAAAATTGTTGCGCTAGGTCAAGATGTTCTTCTTTACGCTTAGATCTGATGGACATTTTTTCCTCTTATTGTGCTAATTTAACTGAATGAACATGAAAGTCTAACGGTAAAATTCCGTTTTTACACCAGTCGTTTTCAAGTGCTGTCACATTAGTGTTTTTATCGGTAATGACAATGCCGCAATCACCGTTGCCGGCACCGGACGTTTTGGCAGCACCGCCAAATGCTTCCGCAATGTTGATTAATTTTGACAAGCGGGGAATTTCAATCGCAATTTGGTTGATCTGTGCAAAGTGCTGCAACAATTTGCGGTTTATTCGAATCTGGCCTTTAATGAGATCAATATCGCCTTGCTCAAAGCCAGCAATCATCTTCAACACGCATTGCTTTGACAAACTGATGAATTCTTTGTATTGCCCGTTTAAGGCCGCCTTATTTGCATTAGTTTCATCAACCAGCTGCGAGGTTGAGGCAGGAGTTTGACTCCAGCCAATCATCAAGTTCATTCCCTTGGGCGGGTTTAAGAGCTGAATTTTCAAACCAGGCCATGCTTCCGCAACAACTTCTGCTAATGATTTTTCCTGCAATTCTTGCTTTAGCCATGCCTTATCAAAGGTCTGGTAGGCAATCCAACCACCATAGACACTGGCAGCAATATCACCGGCTGAACCATTTCCTTGAACAGAGTAATGAGCAATCGCCGATAATTTATAAACAAGTTCATTACTGAAGGGAACATGATAAAACCGTAAAATTGCTTTCACTGTGGCAACGGTCACCGCGGCACTAGAACCCAGACCATATTTTTTACCATCTGCAGAATCTAAATCTGAATTGACGTATAAGTCGTAAACTTTCATTTTGATATGCTGCTCAATGCAGAAACGTTCCGTAAAAGAAATAGCCGCCAAAATATACTCAAACGGATTATCACGGTTATCAATTACCATTTTAGCGCCCCGTCTGACCCAGTGAAGTGAATCTTGCGAATATTGCTTAGAGTGAATTAAACCGGTTGTTGATTTTGTCTTAGTAATTGAAACCCGAATAAACTGATCAACTGCAACGAGAATAGCGGGACAATCTTGTTCTAATACCGCATATTCACCTGCAATGTAGAGCTTTCCAGGTGCTTGTTCTGTTATCAAAAGATGTTAATCTCCTAATCAATTAAATTACATTAATTAGTCCAAATAGGTTAAACCCGGACCAAAACTTGCATTTACTATCTTAACATTGTCAAACACCGATACAAACTGATTAATAATTTCTTTTACATTTTTTAAACGAGTCATTACTTTTACATTTGGGCCAGCATCAATCGTGTAATAGCATTCGATGCCGTTTTTCCTTAACTGCTCAACTAATTTGATTGCCTTGATCGTTGCCGGTTCAAAGTAGGTAAAACCCGGTTGAGCGGATAAATTGATTGCATGCATTTCGTTGGCATTAAGTTCGGCGAGTTGCCCCAGACTAGTAAAATCATCCTGTTCAATTGCACGGATCATTTGCTCTAATTCTGTCTGATTACGTTCAAGCCAAGTATTAAAAAGGGGCGACGTTTGTGCTTGTTTCATTCCATTAGTTGATGGCAGCTTTTTGGGTTGCTGATTTAATTCAATTGCCAAAAGCTGCAGATCCATCTGATGGTCAAGGGGATAAGCAAAAGACGATTCATGGTCGTTTCCTTTTTTCCATACAACAAAGCCGCCATAAACTGAGCGACATGCTGACCCTGACCCTAAACGGGCTAATCTTGATAACTCCCTTTGATCGACCCTAATTTCATAGTGGTCACAAAAAGCGGCCGCTAAAGCGGCGAAGGCAGAACTAGACGAGGCCAGTCCGGCTGATGTCGGTACATGATTGCTCGATTCTACTTGTAAGTTGCCACTCACGCCGAATTTTTGCTGCAGTAGGCTCAGGTAGGAGAAAACACGTTGAGCATTTTTTCCTTTTTGTTCAATGCCATCTAAGTAAAACCGGTTTTCAGCACTATCGGTTACCTTGGTTTCGGTATAAAAACGGTCAAGGGTCATCGACAGACTTGACATTAACGGCAAGCGTAACAGTGCGTCTTTTTTGCCCCAATATTTGATTAACGCAATATTTGTATGCGCGCGAACAGTTTTCCCCATTAAATCTCCTCAATCCAGCTACTAGCAACCTGCTGGCGGCATTTAGCCGCAATTTTTTGTGCGACTGTCTGATCGCGGCAAAGAACAATTACAATGCCGCCCAGTCCGCTGCCAGACAGCTTAAAACCCAATACGCCTTTTTCAACTAGCACCATCTTCTGTATGAGATCAATTTTGGGCGTAGATAGGTTTAATGAAGCAAGGTTAGTCTGTGCCTCATTAAAAATGTGGCCGACTTCAGCCTGATCCTGATTTAGCCATGCCTGTTTGGTATCATCAGCTAGCTGGCCCAGTCTTTGGATATTAGCGGCTTTTGCGGTCGAATTTTGCACTTCTTCATGCACCATGTTAACGGCTTGTTTGGTATTACCCAATTCACCCGTATCCATAATCAGCAGGGTAGCGCCCAAAATGGTTTTTAATGTCTGCGGACCGTCTTTACGGTTAAAAAAGACCAGGTAATCAGAATTGACGGTGGCGGCGTCTAAGCCAGAGGCTTTACCGTGATTAATCATTTCCGCGTGATTGGTAATTGCCATCACTTCTTTTTCAGTTAAAGCCGTTTTAAAATACTCGTTCATTGCTCTAACCGTGGCTAAAGCGACCGTCGCACTGGAGCCCAAGCCACGCTCAATTGGAATTTCACCGGTATAAGTCAATTTAACAGCTGCCTGAGATTCAGCTTTTGCGAGCATTGTCTTAACAACATACTTTAAGCCATCATATTCGGCGGGAGATTGAAAAAGGGGACCTTGATAACCGGTCGTATCCATCCACATTGTCTTAGCCGGCTCAACTGTCGCTTTAATCTGTAAAGACTTAATTGGCATGGCTAATGCATTGTAGCCATAGACGACCGCATGCTCGCCAATTAGAATTACTTTACCGTGCCCAAGATAACTAGATTTCATTTTATTTAAGATCCTTAATGTTTGTAAAAAAATTAAACTCCTATGCTAAAATATTAGCAAAGGAGAAGAGAACAGATGATCAAGTTTATAGTCGGTCGACAAACAGATCCTTTACAAGAAAAAGTCCTGCAATCCGCAGTTGAAAATTACGAGCGCTTCCCGGAACATTCTACCTTTGTCATTGTCCCTAATCACATTAAGTTTACCACAGAAATTCGGACAATTAATAGATTGGCAGTTGACCAAGGAAAATCAGAACAAGCGGTTAAAAACCTGCAAGTCTTTTCTTTTTCACGTCTTGCCTGGTTTTTTCTCAAAGATGCGAACCAGGCTCTTCCTGCTCAACTTGATAACGCCGCAAGCGCAATGATTCTTGCCAAAGTAATTAAACAAAATCGGGACCAATTGCAGCTGTTTAAAGACACCAGTGTGACACCAGGTCTGGTTAAGCAGCTTTATGAAACAATTTTGCAAGTGCGAGAAGGCAACCTTGATCTAAATGAAATCGTCGAAGACAACTTGAATTTAGAAACCCAAATTAAAATTGCTGATCTAAAAATTATCTATGATGGCTTTATTGCAGCTATTGCAGATAAATTCTCCACTACCAATGAGCTTCAGCTGCAGTTTAATGAATATCTCGCAAGCCATCTTGATTTAAGCCAAACAAATTTCTATTTTAGCGATTTTGCTCATTTTTCATTACAAGAATGCCTAACCATCAAGTTGTTAATGAAAAAGGCCAATAGTGTGACGTTAGCTTTTAAAACTAAGCTCGGCGAACTTGATTTGACGGTGCAGCCCGGAGATTATGATTACGTAATTCAAACAGCAATTAACCAGCTAATTACATATTGCCAAAATGAAAAGCTCAAATATCAAGTAGAAAATGAACCAATTGCACCTAGGCCCAGCAAGCGCGAACTACTCAATGAATTTTGGACCGGAACCATTCCCGCTTCTCAAAATGATAGTTTTTTAGAGCAAGTGCAGCTCGTCAAGGCTGATAATCGCTATGCCGAAGCATATTTTGTTGCGCGCACAATTTACCGCCAAGTAGCGTTAAAGCATTACCGGTATCGAGACTTTTTGGTATTAGCACCTAATTTGCACGAATATGAAACATATTTGGCACCGATCATGCATCAAAATGGGATTCCTGTTTTTAACGATTTGCAGCAACAAATGAAATATCATCCCTTGGTAGTGTTAATTGAAAATATTGCCCAGCTGTTGACGCAGCCTTTTCAAACGAAAAACATGCTAGCAATTATGAAAACTCAATTGCTGATTCCGCAATGGTACCAAGATGAAATGGCTTATCTTCACGATGTTGACGAACTGGAAAACTTTGTTTTGGCACATGGCATTAATCATCAAGCATGGCAGCGTGATTTAACTGATTACGTCGCCGCTGAAGTAATTCGCATGGATAAGGTACCGGAAGAAGTGGCCAAAATTAATCGACTCAAAGATTATTTTGTTCAGGAAATCTCGCAGCTGCTAACAAAACTCACGCAAGAAACAGATTCGCAAAAAGCACTGACGACCTTTTTCACCTTTTTAACTGCTAATGGCGTCACCCAGGTCTTAGAAAAATGGCGTGAGGAGGCCCAAGAAAAAGGGGACTTGCAGCAAGCACGGCAATCTGAACAGATTTGGGATTTATTAATTAATCTGCTGCACGATTACTTGTTGATCAATCCGGAAGAGTTTGACGTGAGCAGCTTTTTCAACGTTTTAATCAACGGTTTTAAAGAGGCTACCTTTGCGCAAATTCCGTCCACCATGGACGCCGTTAATATTTCGGAGACTGGGATTGTTCAAGTCAGCGGGTACAAACAAATTTTCATCTTAGGCGCAACCAGTACCGGTTTACCACAAATTCAAACAACACCTGGCTTTTTAAGTCCGGAAAATCTGGCGCTTTTAAATGATTCGTTTAAAGAGGACTCATACCTTGAAGATCGACAGCAATTAGCCAATCTTGATCAAAACTACCAGTTCGGTCTTTGCCTTGCTTTAGCCAGTGATCAGGTGTACGTATCTTATGCGGTCACCAATATGGAAAATGAAGCCATTAAGCCATCTATTTATTATGAACGCTTAAAAAAGGCCGGTGCAACGGAATACTGCCAGCATAATTTGCCAAAAACGCAACAAGATATACCACAATTTTTAACCAATCCGCAGGCTAGTCTAGGCTATCTGACTTATTTGAACACAACCAATAAGGAGCTTAACCTGGACCCTTTGCTTGAATTAACTTATCAAAAAGTGCCGCAAAAAGCGCAGATGCTGCAAAAAGCAAGTCAGTTTAGCAATGAGCCGCAAAACATCGGTCCCGAATTGGCTCAAGCACTTTATGGTCACGATTTAAATTCATCCGTCTCGCAGCTAGAAACCTATTATGAAAACTCCTTTGAGTACTTCTTAAATTATGGTTTGCACTTAAAAAAACGGTTTGAAAGCGAATTGGACATTATTCAAGCTGGAAATTATTTCCATGAAACTTTTGATCGCTTGGTCAAAGAACTGACGCAGCGCTCACTGGATTTGGCCGACATTGATAACCAATTGCTGCTGGAACTTCTGGCACTAGTCCGCATAAAAATGAAAGACGAACCGCAATACCAGCAATTATTCAGCGATCCGTTTAACCAATACTTGTTTAAGTGTCTTGATCAAACCACAACGCAAGTAGCTTTAAATTGGCAAAAGGCAGTTCAAAAATCACCATTGCGGGCTCAGTATTCTGAACTTAGTTTTGGCGCCGGTGAAAAAGTCGCTGGACTTAACTTGCTGGTGCCGCAGCTTGAAGGTCAACACTATGTGAACCTGCGCGGCAAGATCGATCGGGTCGACTTAGCGCACATTGCTGATCAAAATGAATATCTAGCGCAGGTAATTGACTACAAGTCTTCCGCTAAAAAATTCAACCTCAGTCTTTTTTATCATGGTATCTCACTGCAAATGATTTCATATCTTGATGTGTTGATGAAAAACCAGCCGTTTTTCACTGGCAAAACACCATTATCTTTACTGGGTGCTTTTTATCAAACAGTTACCAAACAAGTTGAGCGCCTGAATGGCAAGGACTTGTATAATAATAAGCTAGAATTAAAGACCGCTAATCTTGATGGCCAGACGCGCTTGAAATACACCGGCCTAATTAACGATGATCAAGCCCTGATTCTTGACGCTGATCCTGAAATGCAGCAAGCGGGCAGAGTTTCGGAATTATATACAGGAGTTACGAGTAAAAAAGATGGCAGCTTAAGCTTCCGCGGGAATGCTTTTACAGAGGACGAACTTGATTTATTGCTCCAATATGATGAAGAGCTGATTAAAGACGCCTCTAGTCAAATCCTTTCCGGTGAAATTAAGCTAAATCCCTATAAATACGGCAATGGGGTGAATGCCTTAACTTATTCAGATTATCGGGATATTTTCTTTTTTGACGCAATGCTGAAAGACAATAAATACCATCAAATTGGCAACATCAGTAAGGACCAATTGTTATTAAAGATTAAGGAAAAGCTGGGAAAGGAGGATTAAATGACACGTCAATATACCAATGAGCAACAACAAGC
>CALYQE010000093.1 GCA_945281075.1 uncultured Lactobacillus sp.
CGAAGGTATTGAAAAGAAGCAAGAAGACTTTGCTGCTGAAGTTCAAGAACAAATTAGATAATTAAATTTAAAAATAAAAAGGCTCTCATCAATTCTGGTGGGAGTTTTTCTTTTGGTTTAAAATTTGAAAATTACTCTTAATTATTTCCTTGACGATGAAGTAACTTCATCAGTTAAAATTACCAATGAAAGCGATTTTTCAAAAGGAGATAATTAAAATGGATGAAAATTCATATACCGGTAAAGGCAAAGGATTCAAAAGTCAAATTGTTGTGAAGGGAACAGTTAATGCTGGCAATCTGAGCCACATCGAAGTTCTTTCCAGTGACGAAACCAAAGAAGTCGGTGAACAAGCATTACCTAAACTAATCGAAGAGGCAAATCAAACAAAGAAATTTCAAGTCGACGTGGTCGCGGGAGCTTCGATAACTTCTAAGGGTTTTAACGAGGCTTTAAAAGATATTGAAAATCAGGTAAAAGGAATTAAAAAGAGTACAGAAACAAGTGTGAAAGATGGAACATACACGGTTGATGTTAAGTCTTTTGCGGAAAATCAAGGTCTACCCGTTTCAGGTAAAGCAACCATTGAAGTTACATTCAGCGAAAATAAGATTAAAGAAATTGTAGCTTCAAAATATACTGATACACCTGTAATTGGTGGGATGGCATTTAATCTATTAAAGAATCAAATCATCAAAAATCAGTCAACTGATGTAGATGTAATTTCAAGCGCAACTATTTCTTCAAATGCTTATCTTTCAGGCGTGGAAAAAGCAATCACCGAAGCTGGAGGAAGTCCCGCGGCTTTTGCAAACCGTCATATTGAAAAGCCGACTCCAAAACATAGAGAATTGAGTACTGATATCATTGCTATTGGCGCTGGACTGGCGGGTTTTAGTGCTGCAATTGAAGCTGCTCAAGAAGGCGCAAAGGTTATGCTGCTTGAAGCTGGACAGACTTACAGTAGTTCGACAACTCGTGCTCAAGGCTTTGTAATGGGAGCAAATACGGATGAACAGAAACGGCGTGGTATTGAAGATAGTGCAGATGCCTTTTACAAAGATTTAATGCAGGTGTATGGAGATGAACCCAATATTGACCCAAAGCTCCTACGTAAGCTAGCAGATGAGTCGGCAGATTTGATTAAGTTTTTGGAAGAACAGGGACTAACTTGGGATAAAGTGGTTAACATTTCACCAAAGAAACCGCGTTTGACCAAACGAGCTCATACCATCAAGGGAATGGGCACGACTATGATAAATGCTTTAGTTGAAGCAGCAAAAGAAAAAGGGGTCGACCTTCGTTTAGGTACTAAAGTTAACAACTTAATTGTCGAAGATGGAAAAGTAAAAGG
This sequence comes from uncultured Lactobacillus sp., assembly GCA_945281075.1. Taxonomy (GTDB): domain Bacteria; phylum Bacillota; class Bacilli; order Lactobacillales; family Lactobacillaceae; genus Lactobacillus. The sequence goes on from CALYQE010000093.1 coordinate 1,355, forward strand.
GGTTCAGGCAACAACAGTAACCGGAGAAGAACTTACAATTTACTCTTCGGCAGTAATTATAGGAAGTGGTTCTTATACTGCAGACTTGAACGCAGTTAAGAAACTTAATCCAAAAATGACCAATATTGAGTCAATCGTTGGCAATGGTGAAGGCTCTGCGCTTAAATTTTTTAAACAGGTAAACGCAAAAATAATAAATGTACCTTATTTGCAGTTTATGTATTACTTTTACGGGCCTTCATTTGGCGACATGTTTCCGGAAGCAATTCCTGGTTCACCGACATTACCGAACTTCGATGTACTTGAGGTTGATGGGGCCGGAAATCGTTTAGCTTCTGAAGATGATTTTACTTTTGAATTTACTAAACGGTGCTGGTACAATGGCTTTGATGAAGGCTATGCAGTATACGGCCAGGCAACAGCTGACAAATATCCAATTATGACGAAAATAGGTTTAACTAAGAAAACTGTTCACGATAAAAATTTTGGTTATAAAGAAAACACAATTCAGCAGCTTGCTGAGGACGTAGACATTGATCCTAGTGCTCTTCAGAGAACAATAAATCGTTACAATGAACTTTGTGATAAAGGATCAGATGAAGACTATCATAAAAATCCAAAAAATATGATAAAGATTGCTGCTCCTTATTACGTACTAAGGATGCCTCAGCAATGTACTGATGGTTATACAGGCGCGAAAATTAACGAACACGCGCAAGTCATCGATAAAGATAATAAACCGGTGCCTGGCTTGTATGCGGCCGGATCTTGTGCCGATAGTCAGGTAATGGGAATCGATTACTATGGTGATGGCATGTCTCTGCTTAATTGTGGCGTTTTTGGCAGGTCTGCTGCAAAAGATGCAGTTTCCAAGTTGAAAAAATAAGTTAATTAAATAGTTTTATAAAGACCGTGAGATTTTTAGGCCCACGGTCTTTTTTTCTGCTTATAATTGACATATAAAGTGAATCACTTGAACAAAGGGGCAACAAAGTTGGGAAAAAATACAAATTATCCATATGTATATACATCTTCAGAGTTGGGCAAGTTTTTTGGGATTTCGATTAAAGGGATTGAATACTATGAAAAGAAAAAGTTGGTTAAGCCTGAGCGGGTTGGCAAAAGCAAACAGCGCCGCTTTAATTTGAACGAAACCTATCGCATATTTATGGCAAGATATTTACGACAGGCCGGTTTTGATATCAGTGAAACTTTGGGGATTCTTAATTCTCCTGATAAAGAGAAAGCGTTAAATTCATATGAGGGGCTGTTACAAAACTTGCAATTTAAAAGAAAGCATCTAGAAGCCATTATAGAAGTCATGAATCACAATCTAGCACTTCTAGAAATGGCTAAAAAGGAGCAATCAGAATTTGAATTGGTTAAGTCGCCGATTTTTAAAAGATTATTTTTACGCGAAATGAACGGACCACACCAAAGCAATAAAGAACAAACTGAAGAATATCGCCAATGGAATATGCTTTTACCTATTTCAAACGCTTCTTTGCGCTACAAAAAAGTTGATATATTAAAGAAAACCACCTACATAGAGCCCGAAATGGATATGATTATTACAAAGAATTATTTCAAAGAATTTGGCTTGAAAGAAAGTGAAAGGGTAGAAGAACTACCTTCAACAATTTGTCTTCATACCGTATTGATGGGTAATGCTCAAGATATAGAAAGAAAAACTTGGTTTAATTCTGTCAGAAAAGAGCTTAAAAAACGAAACTTTCTTTTAAATGGTGATATCATTACGGCTCTTTTGCTGGTTTTAGACAATGAAAAAGCACAGATTCGTTATGATGAGGCTTGGATTCCCGTGATTAAATTAGAATAAAAATTTTGAGAATGCGACAAATTAATAATAATGGTAAAATTAATTTGATATATCAAATTATTGCTTCGAGATGAAAATATGAAAGAAACACCTAAATATCTTTTAATTGCAAAAAAACTGAGACACGAGATAGAAACTGCCGAGTATCAGCCAAATGATCAACTTCCTAAAGAATTAGATTTAGCTAAATCATATAATGTTAGCCGAATTACTGTGCGAAATGCATTAAAGGAACTCGAAAACGAAGGTCTTATTTATCGGATACAAGGAGCCGGGACCTACGTAAAGGAACACCAATTTACAAAGACATCTTCGAATACTGAGCTTTTGGAAATGGTTAATCTTAAAAAGTATAAACTACATCTGCTTGATTTCGAAGTAGGACCAGTAGCATCTAAAATCTATGAGGCTTTAAAGATCAACTCTTATGACGTTGTTTACACCATTAAGCGTGCAGCTGTAGCTATTAATAAACAAGTTGTTGCCTTTCAGAAGATATATATTCCTGCTAAAGTTATTCAAGGCTTAAATATGGAAATGTTAGAGTCTTCGATCTATCCGCTAGTAGAAGAAAAGATTGGTATTCAGCCTAAAAATGCAATGCGAACTATATCTTTAATCAATGCCAGTTCCGAACTTATAGACGCATATAAACTGAATGAAAAAATAGTGAGACAAGAGCCACTACTTAAATGCCTGCAGATTTCTTCTTTGGAAGATGGACGTCCTTTTGAGTGGAATCAAACATACTATCGAATTACTAAATTCCCATTAAAAGAATCAATTATTCTCTAAAAACTTAGTATTTGTTATACCAACCATTGACTATGCCAAAATATGTTATATCATATAATTGTAACGTTTAAATGAAGCGTTTACAATAATGACATATTTCAAAAAAGGAGAAAGTTATGATTGGTAATTCTGCGCCGTCGGGCTTGAAAAAATTCGAAAATAATTTTATCAGAATTGCTGGAAGAATATCTGGCAACAGATTGTTGTTGACCTTACGCGATACTTTTGTTCTTGTAGCAACTACAACAATGATTGCTGGGTTCGGCATTATGATTCAAAATGTTTTTATTGATCCAATGAATGGTCTGATCTTCGGCAAACAAGGTCTTCAACTTGGACGGATACTTACCGGTTCTTGGACTACTTGGCAAAAAAATGGATTTGAACAGGGACTTCAGGCAATAGCGAATTTAATTGGGTTAGTTTCGAATGGAACTTTAAATATTTTCGCTTTGCTCTTATCGGTAATTTTCAGCTGGGAAGTTTCAACAAGATTTTATAATACTAGAGCAGAGCACATGACTGATGTTTTGTTTGGTCTTGCTGCATTTTTTATATCAATTCCGTGGAATTTTCAGTACACAATTCCTGATACGAAAAAAGCAGTTAATGTTTTAAACTATATTGACACGCAGTATCTAGGTACTCAGGGCGTATTTGCAGCAATCCTAATTAGCGGGTGTGCTGTTTGGATTTATAATAAGCTAATGCAAAAAAATTTCACAATTCAGTTGCCCGATTCTGTTCCGCCTGCAGTGGCGCAAAGCTTTTCATCTCTGATTCCTGGTTCAATTACGTTAGGCATTTTCATAGTTTTAACTGGAATCAGTACTTCCTTAACAGGAAAAACTATGCCTGCTTTGTTCTTAGCCGTTCTTCAGGCTCCAGCATTAGCAATTTCAAAAACAAATGCTTTTGCTTTTGTTTCACAATTTACTTGGAGTCTTCTTCAGTGGTTTGGTATTCATCCAACTTCAATTTGGGGAGCTATTTTTGGAATGACTTGGACCATAAATGATACGCAAAATATGCTTGGTCAAGCTCATCACATTTTTTCAACTTTGTTTATGAACTATACGTCAATTGCTGCTGGTACATTCTCATTATCACCGGTTTTAGCAATTCTAATTGCTTCCAAACGTGTTGCTACAAAGAAGATTTCAAAAGTTGCATTATTTCCAGCAATTTTTAATATTTCAGAACCAATAACTTTTGGATTACCAATAGTTTTAAATCCTATTTATTTCATTCCATTTGTTATAGCTCAACCATTAGCATTTTACATCGGATACTTCTTTACCAAAATCGGTTTTATTACTCCAATTGTGAATAATGTTCCATGGACTGTTCCAACCTTACTTTCGGGATTACTTTACACCGGTAACTTTCGTGGGGTAATCGTTCAAGCTATAAATTTGATAGTTACGACTCTAATATATATACCGTTCGTGAAGATGGACAATAGAATTAATGCTGATACTACTGAAGTGGAAGAAATTAATAATACCGAGTATTAAGGTGAAACATGAAACTTAATCAAAATATACTAGATGATGTATTTCAATCGAATATGATTTTACCACTCAGAAAAAACCTAAAAATAGGCGGTCAGGTTCATGCTAATGAAGAAGTTAAGATTGATTTAAATGGAAAAAAATATTTTATAAAAGCTAACAAGTTGGGCTATTGGCAATTAAATATTGCAAAAGTATTTAATAGTCAGACTGAATTAACAATTTCTGTTTCAACAGGTGAGAAAAAACAGACTATTACGAATATTAAGTTTGGTCAAGTGTATTTACTTAGTGGTCAATCAAATATTGAATTTCGTCTAAAAGACGAAATGCATTATTCTGAAATGAAATCTGAATTAAATGATAATAATTTAAACGAACTTTACTATTATAATGTTCCGCAAGTTGATTATATTGACCCTAAAACGCATATAGTAAAGCCCAAAGAATTAAAACATGAAGAATGGCATCAAGTTAATGCGGATAATTGTGGAATGGTCTCGGCCATAGGCTTTTATATGATGAAAAGTTTGCGTGCAAATGGAGTTAAGGGCCCAATAGGAATTATAGACTGCTTTAAGGGTGGGACCTCTGCAAGTGCTTGGATTAAGGCAAAAACACTGGAGAAGAATGATGAACTTAATCAAAATTATTTAGTTAAATATTTTAATGAAATTCGGGGCAAAAGTTGGAAAGATTTTGATCTGGAAACCAAGGAATATAATTCTAAAGTAGATAAATATAATCGAGATCTAAATGTATTTCTTAAAAGCAATCCAACCGCTTCTTTGAGTGAAGCAAAGCATATCATTGGCCACACTCCTTGGCCTCCTCCAGCGCGTCCGGATTTATTTACTCGTCCTGGTGGTTTATATGAAACCATGATGGTTCAAGTTAAAAACTGTGCATTTAATGGTATGATTTGGTATCAAGGAGAAAATGATGTTGATCGTGCCTTTCTATACCACAAATTGTTACCTTTATTAATTCATACATGGAGGCAACGTTTAGAAGATACTTCACTACCAGTTAAAATAATTCAATTACCTTGTTACGCTGATTATCCTACGGATTCTAGTGCAATAATTAGACAAGTTCAAGAGCAAGTATCTGAAAAAACAAAAAATGTTGATTTAGTTTCTTTTATTGACGGGGGAGAGAAACATAATATTCATCCTCTCAATAAGAAAACAATGGGTGAGCGCTTAGGGATGATTATGGCGGGCCATACATATTCTGGAACGCCATACATTAATAAAATAAATTATTCTAAAGGTTTATTAACTTTACGGGCAGATAAATGTAAACAGCTAAAATTAACCCAAAAAACTTTTGTAAAATTACTTCTTAATGGCGAACAACAAATTAAAGAGATTACCGATAAAAACTTGAATGAGAATAAAATAATTATTAAGCTAGATCAAAAGCCTGAACAAATCTCTTATGCATATGAAAATTATACAAAGAATATCGGTCTTTATAATGAAATGAATTTTCCAGTTTCTCCGTTTAAGTTTATTTTGTGAGGTAATTTAAGTGAAAAAAATAATTTTATTATGTGCAGGAGGATTTTCAACTTCTCTTATAGCAAACAAAATGTTAGAGATAGCAAAAAAAGAAGAAAAAGCATATCAAATAAAGGCCATAGCTGCTGACTTAATTCAAGAAGAAGTCAAAATAAAGAAACCAGATTGTATTTTGCTAGGGCCTCAAATCTGGTATATGTTAGATTCTTTAAAAACTACTGCTAATAATATTCCAATTGCAGTTATTCCAATGCAAGATTATGGCGCAATGAATTGTTCTGCGATCATAAAATTAGCCGAGAATTTAATGTAATATTTGCTATTTAAATATATTTATCTTTATTTTCTTTATCATCAGTTTTCTAATAATTCATTTGATTGCTTTGATTAGTAAGCTGACTTATTCGCCAGATAATGGGTAAAGATTTTCAAAAAATATCTGTTGAACGCATATAAATCAAAACGAGTCTGGGAAAAAACTATTTTCTTAGACCATTAAAAAAACGTTGAACTTACTGG
>CALYQE010000094.1 GCA_945281075.1 uncultured Lactobacillus sp.
TGATATTGCTTATAACGATTCAAAGACCTTTGCACAATTAGCTGAAACTGCTAAGAAGGCTTTAAATTAATTTTAAAATGGCGCATTAGCGCCATTTTTTTATGTCAAAATTTATCACTTTATGGTATTTTTTGATATATTAGATTAGGGAAATGTTAAATGAAGGGAAAGTTGGATGTTATTCAGGCCACGTTATACGATTGATACAATCTATCATTTAGACACCGCTGTGCTTCAACAAAAGGGAATTAAAGCTGTTTTTTCAGATTTAGATAACACGCTGCTTGCATGGAATGAATTTGAAACGGCTAAGCAAATGGATGAACTTAATCAGCGTCTTGCCCAGGCCGGTATCAAATTAGTGGTGATTTCTAATAATAATGCCGAGCGCATCGGCAAGGTCCTTAACCCTTACCAAATTGCTTTTGTGGCGAAAGCGAAAAAGCCACTTCCGTTTGCGATTACTAAGAAAAGACGTGAAATGGGCTTGAAAAAACAGCAAGTCATGATGGTCGGCGATCAGTTGATTACCGATATTCAGGCCGGAAACCTTGCTGGAGTTGAATCAGTTCTGGTCAAGCCTTTAATTGAAACGGACAAATGGAATACGTGCATTAACCGGTTTTTAGAGAAAATTATCTTTTTCTTTTTAGCTTTGGCACATCCGGTTACTTTTAAGGAGACTCTAAAAAATGGATAATGGAATTATTTGTATCGGTTGTGGCGCTGTTTTACAATCAGATAACCGCAAAGAACCGGGCTACTTGCCCGCCTCGCGTTTGCAAGCTGCTCTCGATAGTGAAGAAGAGGGCAATGACATTTATTGTCAGCGCTGTTTTCGCTTGCGTCACTATAATGAAATCATGCCAGTAAAAGCCGATAACGATGACTTCTTGGCCTTGCTTGGTTCTTTAGCGGAGAAAAAGGCCTTAATCGTCAATGTTGTTGACTTGTTTGACTTTACCAATTCACTTTTGTCATCCTTAAAAAGATTTATTGGGAATAATGATTTCATTTTAGTTGGCAATAAATTTGATCTTTTCCCATTAAATTCGCGCCAAAGCAAAATAAAAGACTGGATGCGGCAAGAAGCTAATCGCGTAGGTCTGTTTCCGAAAAAAATCTTTTTAGTGAGTGCAAAAAACAAGAAGAACTTGACGGAACTTATTTCATACTTAGATCGGAGTTCAAGAAAAGAAGACATTTACTTTGTCGGCATGACCAATGTTGGCAAGTCAACTTTGTTGAATGCGATCATTGATGAAATGGGTGATGTTAAAAACCTGATCACCACCTCTCGTTTTCCGGGAACGACGCTTGATAAAATCGAGATTCCGTTAGAAAATGGCCACTTTTTAGTTGATACACCGGGGATCATGACGGAAAATCAATTAGCAAGCCGCTTGAATGCACAAGACTTGGCCGTGATTTCAGCGCAAAAGCCGCTAAAGCCGGCAACTTATCAATTACAACCCGGCAACACCTTATTCTTAGCCGGCTTAGGAAGGATTGACTTTCTAAAGGGCGATCCTGCTAGCTTTACTGTTTATGTTGCACGTGATTTGTATGTTCATCGGACTAAGACGGAAAATGCGGCTGCTTTTTATGAACGACATTTAGGTGAGCTGTTAAGTCCGCCTTCCGATCAGGATGAACTACCGCCATTAAAGGGTCAGGAATTTCGCACTACGGTAAAAAGCGACTTGTTATTTGGCGGAATTGGTTTTGTGACGGTTCCAGAGAACTGTTTGGTGAAAATTTATACTCCTGATAAAATTGGTCTGGGAATAAGACGAGCTTTAATATAGAGGCAAAAATGATTGCAATTGCAAAAAATGTTGATAAGACGCCTGCGGTTGAACTAGAGCATGAAAAGCTCACCGAACAAAAAGGAAAGCAGATTGGGATTTTGGGTGGCACCTTTAATCCGGTTCACACGGCCCATTTAATTGTTGGCGAGCAAGTTTTAAATAAGCTGCATTTAGATGAAATTTGGTTTATTCCAACTAATATTCCACCGCTCAAGAATGCACCAACGGTTTCTGCTCAAGATCGAGCAAACATGCTGGACTTAGTTACTAACGATAATCCGCACTTTCAGGTCAAACTGTTTGAACTATTTCGTGGCGGTGTCTCATACACTGTCGATACATTGCGCTACTTGCACCAAATGCAGCCGGAGAACCAATATTTTTTGATTTTGGGCAGTGATCAGGTCAACCAGTTTAATGAATGGAAAGAACCAACCAAAATTGCCCAGCTGGCAACCTTAGTCGGCGTCAAGCGAGCAGGTTATCCGCAAAAAGCTGAATTGCCGATGATCTGGGTTGATGTACCAGGACTGGATGTGAGTTCGACTTTAATCAGGCAGACAATCGCAATGGGGAATTCGATTCGCTACTTGGTGCCAGAAGCAGTGAGAAATTATATTGAAAAAAAGGGTCTGTATCATGAGTGATATATTTTTTAACAATACTTATTCGCCACTAACTAGCAGCGAATTGATTGAGCAAGAAAAAAGCATGATGGATCAAAAGCGCTTTGATCATTGTGTCAGAGTTAGTCATACGGCGCGGAAATTAGCCCAACTAAATCATTATGATGAAGATAAGGCCGCTTTAGCCGGATTTATTCATGATTATGCCAAGCAAATTTCCCCGACAGAATTTCGTGAGGCAATCAAGACTCAGGGCTTTGATCAAGAGCTGTTAAACTGGAGTCCTGCCATCTGGCATGGTGTTGTTGGCACCTATTTTATCAAACGTGATTTAAAGATTACCGATGAAGAAATTTTGACGGCAGTAAGCAGACACACAACAGGCGATACAAAAATGACCACCTTGGATAAAATTGTTTTCATGGCCGACTATATTGAGCCGGGTAGAATTTTTACTGGTGTGGATGAGGCCCGCCAAGTTACTTATGAAAATTTAGATAATGGTGTGGGCTATCAACTGGCTCACACTTTAGAGCATTTGATTAATCGTCGAAGTAAAATTTATCCGCGCACATTTGATTCATACAATGTGTGGAGTATCAAGAAATAATTAAGGAGAAAAATTGACTAGTAAAGAAATTTTAGCTTTTACCTTAAAAGCAATCAGTGACAAACATGGCGAAGATACAGCTGCCTATGACATGCAAGGCTACAGTATTTTAGCCGACTACTATGTTGTTACCAGTGCCGGTTCAAATCGACAATTGCACGCAATTGCTAATGCAATCATTGATGAGGCTCATCAGGCTAAATTTAATAATTACCGCGTGGAGGGTTCGAGTGAATCGAACTGGCTTTTACTGGATCTTGGGGATGTTGTAGTCAATGTCTTCACAGAAGAGGCCCGTGATTTTTATAACGTTGAAAAATTATGGACTAATGGTAAGAAATTAGAGTTAGAGGAAGATTGATAAACAATGAGCGTAGTCGGGATCATTGCAGAATATAATCCCTTTCACAGTGGGCATGAATTCTTAATGAATCAAGCTCGTTACATTGCCGGCGACAAGGATCCAATTATTGTCGTCATGTCAGGCAATTATGTCCAGCGCGGTGAAATGGCCATCATGGATAAATGGTCGCGCGCCAAAGCGGCACTTGAGAGTGGGGCGGATTTGGTTCTTGAACTGCCATTTTCGACCTCAGTTCAACCGGCGGATCTATTTTCGCTTGGCAGCATTGACCAGTTGGTCAAGTTAGGTGCAACTGATCTGGTTTTTGGGGTCGAAGATGCAACGCAAAACTTTGCCTACTTAGGCAGCAAGATTGCGGAAATTCCTCAAAGCCATATGGATTTTAATGATTATAGTCAGACCTATTCAACGCAATACAATCAAATGGTTGCCCGTGAAGTGGGTCACGAAGTAAATGAGCCAAACGCGATTTTGGCCTTGGCTTATGCAGTGGCTAACCACAATTTAGGAACACCTTTGTCCTTGCACCCGGTTAACCGTATCGGTGCCGGCCATGATGATGTTTTGCAAAATAATGGGGTGGTGCAGAGCGCAAGCGCGATTCGCAATATTATTTTACACGGTCAAAATAATGCAGAACTCAAGCAATGGATGCCGAAAAAAGAGCTATCAGCTTTGACTAAACAGCAGGCATATCCCAACTGGAATTTGCTGTTTCCATTTCTCAAATATCGCCTAGAATCATCGTCAATTCAGGAATTGCAAAGAATTTACCAGATGAGCGAAGGGCTTGAATATAAAATGAAGCAGGAAATTCATTTGACTCATAGTTTTACTGAATTTCTGCGCCGAATAAAGTCGAAGCGCTATACTTATTCCAGGTTGAGACGATTAGCGCTTTATACGCTGCTCAATGTGACGCAAGAAGATATGCTTAATAGTTTTAACCAAGAATCACTGCTTTTACTGGGATATAGTAAAATTGGGCGCCGTTATTTGAAGAAAATCAGAAAAGAGCATGGGACTACGCTGATTTCAAAAGTCGATCAAAAAAATACGAAGGAAGGCTCAATGAATCTGCAGCTAAGAGTTGACCGCTTATATGAACAAATAATGCAGGTGGATCAAGACTTTGGGCGTCGGCCATTGGAGGTATAACATGTTAACGATTAGTTTTTCGCAAGTTAAAAATAGCCATGAACCACTTATTCACCTTGAACAAGAAGTTGAAATGAGACCAGAATTTTTGCAGCGCAGTCAAAAATTATTGTATGAAGTTAAAAGCGCATCTCTCATTGGCGATCTTTTTTATAACGAACCATACGTGACCGGCGACTTCCACCTCAAGACGGAAATTGTTGTTCCGTCAAGCAGGAGTCTAGCACCAGTCAACTTGCAGCAAGATTTTCATTTTAGTGAAAATTACACGGAGGACGAATTGCCCAAGGAAAAGCTTGATGAAAGTGACATCCCAATTGTTAAGGTTGAAGATGATTTGATCGACCTGCAAACAGCAATTGAAGATAATCTGCTTCTTCATATTCCTATCACTATTTTGACACCAGAAGAGCAGGAAAATGATGTTTATCCTCATGGTGAGGGCTGGTCGGTAATTTCAGAATCCGAATATGATGAACAGAAGAAAAATCAAGTCAATCCAGCTTTCGCCAAACTGAAGATTTTGCTTGATGAAAACGATAAAGATGATGATAAGAGTCAGAAAAATAATGCTAAAAAGTAAGTAAATTAAACTAAATTTATTAATCTTGTTTTAAATGTACTTTTAAAGTATGCTTAATCTATTAAAAAGATTTTTAACTGAATTTTAGCAATGATAATTGAGATGAAGGATGATAACAATGGCAAAAATTTTAATTGTTGAGGACGAAAAAAATTTGGCTCGCTTTGTTGAGTTGGAATTAAAGCATGAAAAGTACGATACTGTTGTCGAAAGCAATGGGCGTAAGGCTCTTGATCTGGCCCTGAATGAGGACTTTGATGCAATTTTGCTTGATCTGATGTTGCCAGACTTAAATGGTTTAGAAATTGCTCGTCGTGTGCGGCAGGCCAAGAGCACTCCAATTATCATGATGACCGCACGTGATTCTGTGATTGACCGTGTTTCTGGCTTGGACCACGGTGCCGATGACTATATTGTTAAGCCGTTTGCAATTGAAGAATTACTCGCTCGTTTACGTGCTGTTTTACGCCGCGTTAAAATTGAAAAAGAAGCCTCAGATGACACAATTGAAAAGAAAGTAATCAAGTTTAAAGACTTAACAATCGAGACTGCTAATAGAATTGTTCGTCGTGGTGATGGTAAGGCCGTTGACTTAACTAAGCGGGAATACAACTTGCTCATGACCTTGATTAAGAACAAGAATAATGTTGTTAGTCGTGATCAATTATTGTCGAAAATCTGGGGTCCAGGTTCAAATATTGAAACCAACGTGGTTGAAGTTTACGTTCGTTATCTGCGTAATAAGATTGATATTCCTGGTCAACAATCATATATCAAAACCGTTCGCGGTACTGGATATATGGTAAGAGATGAAGATGATGAAAAGAAATAAGAAAAATTATCAAAAAGAGACCAAGCACTCATCTTTAGTCGGACGTTGGATTAGTATCGTTGCCTTGACGATCATGGTCTCTTTTATTGTTTTTTCAGTCGTAATCTATTCAATTGTTGGTCAGCAGTCGATGGGGCAGCAAAAGGCAACTTCAACTGAAATGGTAGTCAATCTGAATAATACTTTGGATCGCATTCCTAATGAGCTGCAAATTTCCAATGTTGCACCGGCATTGACGCCCTCAATCAGACGTGTTTTAAAAGGAAATCCGCCAATTACTAATGATGATCGACCTGGAAACGCCTTTAATGATGACTTGTTATCATCGTTGACAAATCCAGATCTTAGCGTGGTCGTTTATAATTTGGATCATGAAGACGTTTTTGATAATGGTGGGGCAATTTATCCCTACAAGAACTTTAAGGGCGAATTCATGATGGAAACCGTTTCTAAAGGCCCAAGGAAACTCCTTGTCACGTATCAAAAAGTTCGAAATGCTGAAAGTGGCAAATTGACGGGTTACATTGTCGTTGTTAACAAAATGACTTATTACAACGGCTTAATGAAAGACCTGCTCAAATGGATGGTCCGCATTTCCGCATTGGCCATTGTCCTGTTTACCCTGATTGCTTACGTGATTGTGCGCGGCGTGGTCAAACCAATTAAGGAAATGTCCCGCGTAGCACTTGAAGTGAATGCGGATCCCAATAGTACCGCCAGAATCAGTGATTTTCATCGTCATGACGAACTGCAGGAACTGGCTGTTTCACTTAATCAAATGCTTGACCGAATGCAGCGGTATATTGACCAGCAAAAAGAGTTTGTGGGTGATGTTTCGCATGAATTACGCACGCCGGTCGCAGTAATTGAGGGGCATTTAAATATGCTTGAGCGTTGGGGCAAAGAAGATCCTGAGGTTCTTGAGGAGTCAATTGAGGCTTCCTTGCAAGAAGCTAAAAGAATGCAGCATTTGATTCAGGAAATGCTCGACTTAACGCGTGCTGAACAGATTAACGTCCAGTATCCTAACGCCGTCACCAATGTCGCTGATGTGTTAAAACGGGTTGCAGCTGACATGTCAATGGTTCACAGTGATTTTGTCATTCGTCTTGAAATGGACGATCTCCCGCAAGACACGCAAATTCAAATTTATCAGGGGCACTTGGAGCAATTGTTGGTCATTCTGGTTGACAATGGCATCAAGTATTCTACTGATCGCAAAGAAATTAATATTTCCGCTGGCTTAGCCCAAAACGAAGTGCAGATGATCGTGCAAGACTTTGGCGAGGGGATCTCTAGCGAGGATCAGAGTAAAATATTTAATCGCTTTTACCGAGTAGACAAGGCCAGAACGCGTGAAAAGGGTGGCAATGGTCTGGGCCTATCAATTGCGCAGAAGTTGGTTGACAGCTATCACGGAAAGATTAGCGTTGAATCTGTTGAGGGACAGGGAAGCCAATTTATTATCGCTTTTCCATCGCTGACTAAAAAGCAGGTTCAAAGACTTCACGAACGTGAAGCAGCT
>CALYQE010000095.1 GCA_945281075.1 uncultured Lactobacillus sp.
CATTAATCTTGCCTCTTAATTCGAGTGCTCCATTCATACTAGTAATTAATTTTTGCTTATCGAACTTACGCATTTTTCTCCTCTTTTTCTTGTTCTACTATCTTAATACCCGCACTTGCTCCTAAAATTGATGCACCTGCATTAAGGAATTTTTTTGCTTCTAAATATGTGTGAATCCCACCAGCTGCCTTTATTTTGATTGATGAATCTAAAATACGTTTCATAAGTTTCACATCTTCAATCTTAGCACCAGAAAAGCTTCTACCGGTTGAGGTTTTCAGAAATGCCGGCTTAATGCGATTTGCTATTTCACATATTTTTTCTTTTGCAGCATTGTCGCCATCTAGTTTACACATTTCAACAATTACTTTGTCTTTAATTCCGTTCTTCTTACAGAAGCTAGAAATTGCCGCCATTTCTTTTTCAATAGCATGAAAGTCCCGATTTTCAACATTTTTTTGGTTTAACGGATAATCGATTTCTTCAAAATTCTTAGCCGCATAATCAGCAAACCTTTTCATTTTGCTATCAAGATCCATCTTACCTTCAGGAAAGTCAACAGCACCAGCAATGATAATGTCTGTATCTCTTAAATAGTCTTTAGCAAAATCATATTCTTTTTCAGGCTTAGCAAAAACAGCTCGAAAATTATACTTTTTTGCTTTTTCCAAATATTGTTCAAAAGTATCATTTGGATCATCAATATAATCAATTTTCTTGTTTATCATTCTTTTTTCGACCTTATAAATCTTTTAAACACCTAAAATTCCCCAAGCAGTCAGCAAAACACCAATGATAGTTGCACCTAAAAGCTGCCAAAGCACGTTGACTTTCTTTTTATTTAGTACGTAAAAAATATACAAAACTAATAATGACAAAAGTCCAGGTAAAATGCTATCTAATATGCTTTGCAGTGATGTAGCAGTTTTTCCTGTGCCAAACTTAGCAACAACCTTAACTACAACCATATTCTGTGTCATAGCACCGATGACCATCACACCCAAAATTCCGGCTGCATCCTTAAACTTATCCATCAGTCCGGATTTTTGAATTCTTTCAAGGTAACTAGTACCAATGTTATATCCGACTTTTACTCCAAAATATCTAACAAGATATGCCGGTATGTTATAAGTTAACAAAAAAATCATTGGTCCTAATATATTGCCTTTCAATGACAAGGAAGCGGCAATTCCAACAGCTAGAACTCTGAGAGTGCCCAAAAATAATGAATCGCCTATACCAGATAATGGTCCCATTAAAGCAGTCTTAATTGCACTGATTGAGCTAACGTCGAAATCCTTATCTTCTGCGTTCTTTTCCTCCATTGACGCCACTACACCACCGATAAATGGTACAAGTTGCGGTGTACAGTTGAAGAACTCCATTTGACGTTCAAGAGATTCTGTATATTCTTTTTGATCGCCATGATAAAGTTTTTTCATAAGTGGTGCCATCATATAGGCAAAAGCCAAATGCATCTGTCTTTCGTAATTCCAGCCAAATTCCATAGGCAATGAACGCCACATAATTTGCATTAAGTCTTTATTGGTAACTTTTTTTTCATTAGAAATCGTCGTCATCATTTACATCCTCCTGACTTGAACCATTGGTACTTACTACTGCACGATTTTGATCGGAATGAAACCTTACAAAAACAATGATTAATCCGAAAAGCGCAACGCCAAGTACAGGAACTTTTAGATAAGCTGATAGTAAGAAACCTAAGAAAAAGTACGGCAAAACTGTTTTATTCATTATCATTTCTAGTAAAATGGCAAACCCAATTGCTGGCAACATGTTTGCTGCAACTTGTAAACCATTAATAATATTTTGTGGTATTACACTTAGTAAAGCTTTCATTCCTGCACTACCTGCATAATAGCCTAAAAAGCAGAGAATACCACGGCGTGTACATTCAATTAATCCAATTCCCCACATTGATGCAGTTATACCACCTGGTTTCCCTTCTTTTGCATACCTATCTCCAATATGTGCAATAGCTGGAAAAATGACACTAGTAAGATTCCCAATTGCAAGTGAAAGCATTGCTATAGGCATTGCTATAGCAATAGCTGCACCGACTCCTTTCCCTAAAGAAATAGCAAATGCGGTTCCTAGAACACCACCGACAATCACATCAGGTGGTAAATATGCCCCAACTGAAATTGCGCCCATAAACACTAATTCAAGTGATGCACCAATAATTATTCCTTGAGACAAGTTGCCTAGAACTAACCCAACTAAAGGCCCTAAGATAATTGGTCTATTCAACATATTAGAGCCGATAGCAAAGTCCAACGGACCTACAAAGCCAACCAGCCCTATTAGTAGTGCTGTACCCAAATTGCTCATTATTATTCTCCAATCTATTCTAAAAATGGTTTTAAAAAATTCAGTGCTTTTAGTTCTGTTTGTGCCGGATTTAAGAAATACTGAGGTTGCCCAAATTCAAAAGTAAAATCACCATGATATTGAAATGTATTAAAAGTTTTTAAATCATTAGCTGGATTGCGAGTACCCTCACCCCAGCACTTATGACCAACTGGATTCCCGTCAACAAAGTGACAGTGAATAATTTTGTATCCAAAGGCTTCAAAATATTGTGAAATTGTCTCCTTATTTCTCGCCATTGCACCTAAATCAATGTTGATTCCAACATTTTCTTCGTCTACACATTCAAGATAAAGTTTCAAATCAACAATGGAATTCACTAAATGCGATTCTTCTGGCTGCAGAGCTTCAATCGCAACCTTAACTTCGTTAGAAGAAGCATATTCAGCAACGTTCTTCATCATTTCAACCGATCTATCCCAAGCAGCCTTTGGATCCTCATCGTAATAGTCCCAGCCAGAATTAAGTGCCACCATGTGAACACCGAGTTCGGCACTAGCATCAATTAAATTTTTAAAATAATTCAGTGAACCTTCACGAAGATTTCTACCCTTTGCTGCCAAATTATATGGATTGGGATTGCTTTGCTGAGGAGTTAAACATATTACCTTAAGATGATGATCAGCCAAACGTTTTTTAATACTATCGACATTTTGATAACCTGTTTTTTCTATCCAAAAGTGTTGTGGACTTGTCCAAAGTTCAATATTAGATAGACCATTTTTACACACAGAATCTAAGAAATAATCGAATGTATAATTTCTATAGTAATAATTCATGGCTGCTAAACGACTGCGCTTAATTTTATTATTCATGTAAAATCCTATCTAACATCTTGATAAAGTTCTTTTTTATCATTTGGAACTTGACGAATCTCAACCTCACAGCCATTTTTTACTAACTCATCAAGCTTTTTCTCATCGTCAGTTGTGACGTTAATAGCTTTGCTGATTTGTATAGTATTTTCAACTGGTTTTGTCCCTCCCAAGTTAATATGATTGATTGCAGGATAAGCACTAGCCAAAGCGTAGGCGTCTGCAACTGATTCTACGACAATAAATAACCTATATTTATCGGTCACACCACTTTGCAATGCTTTAATCGAATTATTAATATTTTTAATTACCAACTTCACACCTTGAGGTTTAGCAAGTTTTATTGCTGTTTTCCTAATCTCATTATTTGGCACATCGTCATTAGCAATTAGTATGCAATCCACGCCTAATTCTTGTGTCCATGAAAAGGCAACTTGACCATGCAATAAGCGATGATCCACTCTCATTAACTTAATCAAAGAAATTCCTCCTTTTAAAAACTAATCTTTTACTTCCATCTAGTTTTTAGCAATTATCATGCCAAGTAAGTGTCAAAAAAAAAGCGGCCAATACTGACCACATTTTGTGATAATTTTAATTAAATTTTGACACTATTAAAGCTGTATTTTATTTTGTCAAAAATCTTCAATTTCTTCTGTTTCTAAGCTATTATTTTCTGTATTAAAAATAAGTTCATTAATATACTTAATTTCAGTTAGTGGAATTTTAATGTTATAGATTTTTTCTAACGACCTTAACGAATTTTTGATGTTATTCAAATTTCTCTGATTTTGTGGTGTTGGCTTATATTTGCTTGGATTAGTTTCCAAAGTTTGATTTCTAATTATCCTTTCGATCATACAGCTAAGATGTACGTACAAAGCCATTACAGTCTGATTGGACATGCTTATTTGCAAATACTTATTTAACTCTTTAATACACAAATCAATATTTTTAATAACCTCCTTAGTATCCAGTATCGTCAAGGAATTAATTACCCGCTCAATCGTGAAATTGCGTAAAATAGAACTATTAAATTCATAAAGATCTTTATCCGTTAAAATATCTTTGAGAGCTTCCTTTAAAGCTGAGAGCTTAGAACCATTTATAAGCTGATCTAAAGAAATAAAAGGAACATTGTCATAATGTGGATTAGCTGTACCAATAACTGCTAAAACATTATATTTTCTTTTAATTGCTCTTTCTTGATCTTCCAGTTTGAGCCAGCTATACGAACAAGCCATAATAACAATTTTACTTTTTGGCGGAAGACTTTCTTCAATCATGTCTTTAATTTTATTGGCCGTTCCAACTCCAGTTGTACAGCATACCAAAATCACATTCTGTTTAACCATTTTAGGATAAATAATACGGTAATCATTGCAAATGATTTCATTCATCTTATCAACTATTGCCTCAATCGGCTTTCGCTCTTTAATGTAATTAGCTACAAACAAGGCTAACTGAGTTGAAACATTATTAAAAATGACTACTGGGAAATTTAGATCAATTTTCAGCAATTCAGGGATCTTCTCTAAAGAACCCATGTCGGCCATTAAGATTAAACCATTGGATACATGTCTTACATGAACATAATTAGAAACCTTTTTCACAATATCTTCGGTCAGAATATCAATTGGCATATCAAATGAGTCAAGAAGCGGTTCCCCAGCGATTTTATTCACAGTATCCGCAATACTGCTAGCAGTCGAGTAACCGTGGGCTAACAAGATACAATGTATTAACTTGGAATTCTTTTCTTTTTGAGCACCGCTTAAATAAATAGTTAGGAACAAATTATCAATTTCATCAGTATAAAGGTTAAGCATTCCGTTAACAACACTGATAATTGCTTGAACTACTTGGTTAGTATAGATACTTTCATCAATTTTAGTAATAATTTCATCTGCTAATTTTTTCTCTCCAGGCGTAACTTTCCAATGTTTTTCCTGTCTAAAATAAAAGTAATGAGAAATTGCTACAATAATATTCCCATTAAAATCGTTTCTAAGATCATCTTGAAGATAACCCACTTCCTGATTGAGTGTTTTTTTGATAAGATCCAAAGGTAATTCACCAATATCCAAAGCTTCTTTTTTAAAAACCAAGTAATCACATAAAATATTAATTTTGTCAAAAGCCTTAACTTTAAAAGACGAAAAGGACTCACTTTTATATAAAGTAAAAATACTTTGAATTGTTTTTTTAATATAATTAGCACTTTGCTGGTTTCCCACAAAGTCCGTAACTTCACTGGTTGGAGTAATGACGATATCTTTTTTAGTTTTGGATAGAACTTGTTTTGTTGAAGTAATACTTGACTTCAAAATATCTTGCGGTAAATCCGCTAGCTTAACGTAAATACCGTTTTGAGAAGATTTTTTACTTTCACCCAAGGCATTGGCTACAGAAAGTAAAACATCGTTTTTGAGTTGACCTATATTACTTTCAAACTTTGTATTAGTCAAAGTAGCAAATACTTGGTTGTTAATATTAATATTATTTTTGATTTTTTTAGCGTGTTGAATGTAAAAATAGATGATTAACGACCGGATTTCGTTTGAACTACGTTCAATAAGTGGTGGCATAGTTATCTGAACGGGAATTCTGCGAATAAATGTTGCCAAGAAACTACTTTTGATATCTTCAGTTGTTGCACATATTAGTCTAACATTCATACGTTTTTTTTCGGCCGCCTCACCTAAAGGTGAAATAGTTCCGGTATCCAAATATGAAAACAGTTTTTCCTGACCTTTAGAATCAAGTCGATGAACTTCGTCAAGAAAAAGCATACCGTTATTTGCTTCATCAAATAGTCCTGTGTGGTCCGAATCAGCCCCTGTAAATGCCCCCTTTACATGACCAAAAAGTGTGCTTGATAACAACTCCGGATTATCAGCATATTCTGCACAATTAAAGCTAATAAACTTTCCATTTGACGGAATATAGCCCTCTTCTACACAGTAATCAAAAAACTTTTTGGCAATATAACTTTTGCCTGTACCTGTTTGCCCATTAATCAATACGGGGAGTCGACCAGGATATGATGCAGCAGCCTTCAACTTTCTTATTTGACTATAAAGCGATTGATCATGACCAATTACACTTGAAAAAACATCATGATGACTAATCAGATTCTCTAAACTTTTAAGAGTAGTATATTCTTGCTGTAATTGCTGATTAGCATTTTTTTCTGCCCATTCACGATCCACAAAAATGACTGGCCTGGTATTAACTTTAATAATCTTTTTTTCTTTGACCAACTGATTTAAGTAATGACTGACTGTATTTCTTTTAACTCCTAGTTTTTTAGCTAAATCTGAAGTTAAAAGATAATGACCCTTTTTCTGCTTTGTTTGTCTCATTATAGACAATAATTTTTCTTTCACATTCATATTGTTTAAGTTTCTTCAATCATTCGATTATATAATGCTTTTATGATAATGGTAGCGATTTTATAAATGTTGTTCAAGCTAAAATAGAACAATTTATCAATGAGAAATACGTTATCAATTACTTGCGAACTGACATCCAGATTTTCCCAATTCATAAATAAGTACAATGCTATTATTAAGTAATTACCAAAAAATCCAGTCAAAAAGGCTAGACAATACAGTTAATAATATGTTTGACTAAAAATATTTTCCCTATTCCGAAGTTTTAGTTTTAAGTGGTTATTAAGCTACTAGAACAATAAGATTTAAGCATAAAAACTATATTCAATAATTGTTGATTCAAAGTTCCTTGCCACATAGTTTTTCTTTAATATCCATCAACTAGGCCTAACCTTACTATATTTTCTTTCACGTTCGAACCTGAAAATACCACATAGCCATTCAAACTTTCAGATAAATTAACCATATTCAACTTCATAGAATGAATCATTTTCAACTGAGATCTATTATTTTTGACCTTGTCAAAATCAGTATTTTTTCCTAAATATTAACCTTTTCTAATGACCGATTAATTGCAGCTTGCTAATCAGTCAATATAGTTTTCATAATATCTCTTCCGCAGTATCTCTTTACTCAAGTACTTTACATTATTAGCTAAATCACGGTAAAGTTTCTCAGTTAAACTAACAAATTGCCCAGATTCTTTGTATAAAGCCATATTTGTAAAATGATGTAGAGTTTCGTAAATAAAATTGAAAAAGTTTGCGACCGATTTAAGTTTACGCTGCAAAATCAAACAAATATTTTTATCAATTAAATTTCTAAATATAAGATGTTTTTTACCTTAACCGTTGGTAATTCAAGGAAAAGTAAAGTAAAATGTT
>CALYQE010000096.1 GCA_945281075.1 uncultured Lactobacillus sp.
CCTAACTAAAATCAAGCAAATATTGTAAAGTCAAACTATTTCTCATAATAAAAACGCCCTACAAATAACATAGAGTGCTTTTGTTTAACTAAACTAATAAAAATTTAATTTTAGTCTTTCTTGCGGTTAGGAAATGCGGCTGCTAGAGATCCAGCTAGAACGATTGAACCCATTGCCAGTTCTTTTTTCACGCTGACACCAGTTTGTGGCAACTTTTCAGTTGCGTTAATATGTGCAGAGTCAGCAACTTGATTAGAAGCATTGCCAAGTGAAGAAGAATTAGCAGATAAACCATTATTCAAGACAAAGTTAAGCGTACCATGATTATGTGTTCTTCTTATATTTTACCTGTCACTACCAGCAAGTTCTGCATCAGTTTTTGAAGTTACCTCTGCATAGATGTATGTCACTGATTGAAGGATAGCAGCAAAGAGGCCATTAGCAGCTCTAGTCCTTAAAACATAGCCCTTAAACTCTTTAAGCCCAACTTTGCCACATAAAATCTCATCAGGGGCACGCACTCGACCATGCTCATCTTGATAATGAATAGTTACATTTCCATCTTGAGTTGGAGTAGTTACACTTACTGCAACTTGACCAGCATTTGACGGTGGTGTAACTGAAGGTTTATCACCTGGCTTAGAACTATTTACGTTGCCTGATTCGTTTCCCGAACCATTACCAGTGCCGTTGCCATTATCGGAACTACCGCCAGTACTGTTACCGGTTCCACTACTAATTTCGTCATTGGAGTTGTTAGAGTTATCTTGATCCTTGTTTCCGTCGTCTGGATTAGATGATTCAGATGGAAGGCTGTCTTTTACATAGACAAATTTGATCGTGTTATCTGCCTTTTTGTCATTCCATTTGTCACCATTTTTGTAGTTCCATCTATCTTGCTCAATTTCAATAGCATTTTGGCCAACTTTTAGCGTGTAGCCCGGAATCTCAATAGTCCTAACTTCTGAAATATCACCTAAATTACCAACATATCTTTAACCTGAACGCCTGGGATATTTTTTTCTTTTTCATCAACATATTGAGCAAAGTATGATCTACCCATACCGTACATAAGCTAGGGCCTCTTTTGCTCTAGCCGGATCTGCTTCATTTTCAAAATCATACAAGTCCATTAATTTGTCGTTTGTTATACCAACTTTATCATATGGATTTGTTCCGCCCTGGCCTTCGCTTACCATGTACCAATTGGCAACAACATCTAAATTATGCGGGAAAATTGCTACTGTGCTACCAAGATAAGTTTTTGGACCCAAGACTAATGTGTTAAGAGATAAACCGCAGTCTGAAAACATGCCCAATCACCCGACTTCTCATATCTAGGATCATTAGAATAAATATTGGTCATATCTAAAGTTGAGATATTAAGTGACTTCAAACTCATACAATCAGCAAACATGCTTGCAGCAGAGCCATTTATTGTTAAGCTAGCAGCAATTTTAATATGTTTAATTTCACTTGTTGTGACCTTTTCAACATTTTCACTAATCGGTAAAAACGGCTTCGTCTCAGAACTGGAGATTTTGCCGCCATGAATCGTTAATGTTTGCGTCTTTTGATCATACGTAACTTTCAGGTCATTCCATCTAGCGGTGATTTTGTCATTTTCATTAGTTTTATCATTTGCTGAGGTATTATCTGCTTGGTGTTTATAGCACCTTGTTTTTCTTTAGCAGCCGTAGCTTGGTTATTAACCAAGCTGCTGCCGGCGCTAACATTTTCAGGTTGATTTACAAATAGGCCCAAGGCTGCAAGCGCCACTCCGCAAAATAATACTTTCTCGCCTTTTTGCACAAACTGTTATTATTACGATTATTCATTACTATTTCCTATTTTTCTTCAAACCTTTATTTATTATATTTAAGTTTTGTTTCGAAAAACAAGCACTTTTTTAATAAATAAACAATAGTTAAAATTATTTAAAAATTATCCAGATTGTTGTTTATAATTTCACTATTAAAATCAAGCAGTTAAACAATTATCACAGTAAATATTTATAATTTTTTCAAAAATGTTTTGACTTGGTTATTTTATTTTTCGATGATTGATATCGAATGATATGTTAATCAAATAATTAAATAACTAAAGATTATATTTTAGCAAAATCGAGAATATCTTTTCAGCAATCATGACAAATTGTTTTTATTTTTCTAAGCAAAATGCTAATTGTGTAATTTAATTTTTAAAAAGCTAGTTGTTTTTAAAAATAAGCCGAAGATCTAATAACCGGTCCAAAATAAAATAGCCGCATCCCACAGTTTTACTTTTAGGATGCGACTATAAATTTCATCTTTTATTTCTTATTAGGTAGCCAAACGACGATTACACGCCAGCTCATGAACAGGAAAAAGAGTAAGTTAAAACAAATAATCATACCTTTGATGATTTTCATATTTTGGAAAAAGTGCGGCCTGACTCTTGTTTGAATTACTTGCTTTTGCTTAACACTAGTCTTTTTTTCAGTTGACGAAATAGACTGCTTTTTGGCTTGATTTTTCTTTTTTGATGAGGCCAATTCTGCTGCTTGGAGGTTCTTTTCCGTTGCTTTCTGTTTTTTAATCAGATCGCCTTGAACCACTGTTCGATGCTGGCCGTAGCCATACTTTGAAGTATTAAAGTCTGAACAGGTAATCAACGTGATCATGCTTTTACCTTGGACATTGTTTTCCACCTCAACCTGCGTTGGTTTAACTGCAAAAGAAATGTTGTTTATTTCATACGCATAAATGTTATGCAAATCTGTCACGTAAACCACATCACCCTTTTTAGCTAAATGCAAATTATCAAGCACTGCTGGTCCATAGGTTCCCATGTAGTGACCAGCCAAAACATAATTGTTTTCGCCGCCCATTGTTCGATCTGGAAGACACGTGACTACACCGTATTCCAAATTTTGATTTTGATCTCCATATCCAGCAAAAAGCGGGTTATGGATGTTAACCGCCGGAATTGAAATGCGGCCAATTGCATAAGCCTTAATCCCTCTAGAGCGGATAATCCTTGCTGTACTAATCGATTTAGTTTTACTTGCATCATAAGTGGTTTTACGCTTTTTATTTTGCTCGACTTTTTTAGCAGTCAAATCAGCTGATGCCTGTTCAGCATTTTGCTCGACTAAATATGATCCGCCAAAGCCAGAGCCAAAAAAGATCAAAGTAACACCCAAATAAAAAAGTGCTGCTAAAAGTAATATTTTAAGCGTTGACCAAATTTTGCCTTTTAATGTAGTGGATTGCTTTTTTTTAGACATTCATTTCACCTTTTGTTTTGCTTTGATAGTTTCCAGTACTTATTTTAAAGATAAATCTACATAAAAGAAGCAATGTTTGCAAAAAATAAGTCAAATACTGATCAAAAATTTGCAAATAAGTATTGAAATCGCTTTAATACTGCTTTATAATGCTAAGAGTAAATAAGTGTGTTACTGATTCGATCAGGCATTAACCTATGAACAACAAGGCTTTAGTGTTGCTCATAGGTTTTTTTATTGAAAAGAGGAGTTTGCTGAGTGAAATTTATTAAAAATTTTAACAACAATGCTGCTTTGGTGTCGGATGAATCTGGTGTTGATTGGGTAGTAATCGGCAACGGAATTGGCTTTGGTAAGAAGCCAAATGATTCTGTTGACGAAGAAAAAATCACGCGTCGTTTTGTTGCTGTTGAAAAAAACATCAAGATGATTGATAGCGTTAGTGACTTAGACGCACGTACTTTATCACTGACGACTATGGTCATCAATCTGGTTTCAAAGAGACTCAATGTGAAATTTTCTGACTACCAGTATCTGGTTTTAGCAGATCATATTGATTTTATGCTAAAAAGAACCGATGAAGGATTTGAATTAGGACAAGGCACAGTCGGTTGGGAACTTAAAAAGTTGTTTCCCAAGGAATACTCTGCTGCTAAAGATGCCTTAAAAATACTTGAGCAAGAAACCAAGCTAGCATTTCCTAATTCAGAAGTAGTTTATCTAACCTATCATTTTATCAATGCTAGTTCAGATCAAACTAAGCTTCAAGATACGATTAAAATCACCAAATTAATCCGTGGTGTGATTGAAATTATTGAATATCAATACGGCATGCAACTCGATACAGAATCGTTCAATTTCAACCGGTTTATGACACATCTGCGGTCATTTATGGTTCGTCATTTATATGAAATAAATGATGAAGACAATGGCAGCGAGCTCGATAATTCCTTACTGGAATTAATGAAGGCAAAGTACAAGAAGTCGTACGAAACGGTGTTGAAAATTGGCACTTATTTATCAAAACAAGCTGGTTGGAAACTGCAACCTGATGATGAAGTTTATCTTACTCTACACGTTTGGCGAGTAACGCACAGACAAAAAGATAACGATCATTCAAAGAAAACATCCAACTAAATAGTTTTTCAGTAGTTTAAACGGTGTGTTACTGTTTACAGGCATTAACCCGAGAACTTGGAGAAAATTCCATTGTTTTACCTTAACCGGCAGCAAGGGGTCTTCTTCAAGTTCTCGGGTTTTGATTTTTTGGAGGAAAAGATGGCTTACGAAGATTTAAGTCGCGAGATTATTGCCAATGTTGGTGGTAAAGATAATGTTGCCAGCGTTGTGCATTGTACAACCCGTTTGCGTTTCAAATTGAAGGACACTTCAAAGGCAAACGATGAAAAAATTAAAGCAACCGATGGTGTCATTTCACTGGTTAAGTCCGGTGGCCAATATCAAGTGGTTATTGGTAACAATGTGGCCGATGTTTACGATACGCTGATTAAGATTGGTGGCTTTGGTGACGGTGGTCAAGTTGCCGACGACTACGTTGACACCAGCAATATGAGCTTATCAGACAGATTTATTGACCTAATTTCCGGAATTTTCAGTCCCCTTTTAGGAGCATTGTGTGCAGCCGGAATGATCAAGGGCTTCAATGCAATGTTTGTTGCTTTTGGCTGGCTATCGGCTACCAACGGAACCTACATCATTCTTAATGCTATCGGTGATAGTTTATTTTACTTTTTACCAATTATCTTAGGAATTTCATCAGCTAAGAAGTTTGGTCTTGATAGCTACCTCGGTGCAACCATTGGTGCAGCACTCTGCTACCCATCTATTGTTGCAATGGCCGGCAGTAAGACTGCTCTGTTTACAGTATTTAAAGGTACTATATTACAGGCACCAGTTCATATGACTTTCTTGGGTATCCCAGTTATTTCAATGAACTATACCTCATCGGTTATTCCAATCATTATTGCAATTTGGTTTGCTTCAAAGGTAAACAAGTTGGCAAAAAAGGTAATTCCTGATGTTGTTAAAACTTTCTTAGTACCTTTCGTAGTTTTATTAATTACCGTTCCAGTTACGTTCTTAGTAATTGGACCAGTTGCTACTTGGGCAGGTAATGCGATTGCTGCTGCCGTTAGTGCAGTTTATAACTTCAGCCCAACTCTAGCCGGTATCTTAATGGGTGCTTTCTGGCAAGTATTTGTTATTTTCGGTGTTCACTGGGGCTTCGTTGCAGTTATGATGACCAACATTGCTGCTATGGGCTTTGACCCAATTGTTGGTTTATCCCTTGCTGCATCATTCGCACAAACCGGTGTAGTTTTAGCAATCATTTTCCAAACTAAGAATGAAAAGACTCGTAGTCTTGCAATCCCAGCCTTTGTTTCTGGTATCTTCGGGGTTACCGAACCAGCAATCTATGGTATTACCTTACCTCGTAAAAAGCCATTCATTATCAGCTGTATTGCTTCCGCAGTTGGTGGTGGTTTAATCGGTTTCTTTGGTACTAAACTATACATGATGGCCGGAATGGGTATCTTCTCAATCCCTGGTGTAATTGGTAAAAATGGTGTCGACAGATCTGTTTACGGTTTAATCATTGCCATGGTCGTTGCCACTGTTCTTGGCTTTGCTTTACAAATGATCTTTGGCCGTAAATCAGTTGATGAAACTCTTGATGAACAAGTTGCTTTAGCAAATGCTGAAACCGGCACAGCAACTGCAGCTGCTAAAACTGCAACCACAGAAAACTCAACAAAAGCTGCTGAAAATTCATACAACAAACCTGATAAATTAGTTGCACCTTTAAACGGAACAATTGTCCCACTTAAAGATGTTAAAGATGAAGTTTTTTCTAGTGGCTCAATGGGCAAAGGCGTTGCAATCGAACCTAAAGATGGCAAAGTTTGTGCACCGTTTGACTGTAAAGTAGAAATGACTTTCCCAACTGGCCATGCAATCGGTTTAAAGTCAGTCAATGGCGCTGAAGTAATGATTCACATCGGTATGGATACGGTTGAATTAGACGGAAAAGGCTTTAAAATTTTAGTTGAGAAGGATCAAGCTGTTAAAGCCGGCGATCCCCTCATTGAGTTCGATTTAGCCGCAATTAAAAAAGCTGGCTATGAAGTAACAACTCCGATAATTGTTACAAACACTAACAATTATCACAGTGTTAATGTCACAGCTAGCGGTGAAGTGGCAATTGGCGATCAACTGCTAGATTTAGAATAATTTTGAAGAAAGGAATATCACATATATGAAGACAGATAATTTTCCTAAAGGCTTTTTATGGGGCGGTGCTACTGCAGCTAACCAATTAGAAGGTGCCTACCAAGAAGGCGGCAAGGGCCTATCACTTCCTGATGTTTTGCCTGGCGGCAAAGACCGGATGAAAATCATTGCCTCACCTGATTTTGACTTTACAATTGACAATTCCAAATACGTTTATCCAAACCATGTTGGAATTGATCACTATCACCGTTTTAAAGAAGACATTAAGTTATTTGCTGAAATGGGCTTTAAATGCTACCGTTTCTCAATCGCTTGGTCGCGGATTTTCCCTAATGGTGATGAAGAGCAGCCTAACGAAGAAGGCCTTAAGTTCTACGATGCAATAATTGATGAGTGTTTGAAATACAAGATTGAACCAGTAATCACAATTTCTCACTATGAGCTTCCTTTGCACCTAGTTACTGAATATGGTAGCTGGAAGAACAAGAAGTTGATCGACTTCTATGAACGTTTTGCTAGAACTGTATTAACTCGTTACAAGGATAAAGTTAAGTACTGGATGACTTTCAACGAAATTAACAGTGCTGCTCACTTCCCAATCATGAGCCAAGGCTTGACTGTAAGTAACGGTGCTCTTGACAAGAAGAATGTTTACCAATCATGGCACAACCAATTCGTTGCCAGCGCCAAAGCCGTTAAAATTGGTCATGAATTAAATCCTGAAATGAAGATTGGCTGCATGATTCTTTATGCAACAACTTATAGCTACGATTCAGATCCAAAGAACCAATTGGCTACTTTGCAAGAAAATCAAGCAAACAATTTCTTCTGTGCCGATGTGCAAGTTCGTGGACATTACCCTGCTTATACCAAGAGCTTACTGGCTCGTGATGGTGTTAAACTAAGTGACATTGATTATAGCGACGAAGAGCTTGACCTGCTTGCTC
>CALYQE010000097.1 GCA_945281075.1 uncultured Lactobacillus sp.
ACAATCAAAACCAAACTAAAAGGACCAACTCCGCTTGAATATCGGAAGTTAGTCCTCAGTTAGCAGCTAATATAAAGTGTCCTAATTTTGGGGTTCATATCAATACAGCTGTTTTTTTTAGCTTTTTTTATGAGCTGGTAAGAAATGATAGACAAGGTCAACAACTGCTTGGGCAAACATGCCTCCAGCCATCCAGTACATCCCCATCATCATGTTGCCGGTAAATGTATAGTAGGCAGTAATTCCATATACAATCACCCACAAAATTTTGAAATAAATATTATTACACATCATTTTTTATATCTCCCTTCAATTCAAATAAAATTATACCTTTCTTTACGGTAAAAATGGGGCTTTTTTAGGTTATTTAATAGATTAAAAGTGCGCTTTCATAAAATTACCGTAATAACTGTTATTATTGCAAAATGTTTACATTCGTAGGCTTTGACAAACTTTTTTAATTAACAGTTTTAAAAAAACAGAAAATTAGAATAAACTCGTAGTTATGTAATTTAATTATTACTTTTTACACACAAAAACGCTTTAAACATTTATTTAGTTCAAAGCGTTTTCGTCTCTTTATGCAAAATAATTAGGAATTTCCACAAAAATACAAGAGTGTGGAGATACCACTAGAGAAAGACTACCATCTTTAATGTGCAGTTTTTCTTTCTGCAGTCGGGATGACTTACGAAGCAAGTCAATTTCTGGCTGCTTAATGTATTGCGGCTTGCCCAATTCACACCACTTTTTCAACGGATTAGCATGGTTTTCATCAATTCTTTGCAAGGTGCCAGCAAAAGCTCTTTGTTGACGCAATTCAATCCTTATTTTTTCCGTGTTAATCTTACCACCAGGTACATTATGGTTATAAGCCAAAACTTGAAGATTGTTTCCCTTTTGGACAGCCAAAACTTCAGTTGTGCTTTGTTCATTACATTCAACTTTAATACGTTTTAAACCTAGTTGGTGAAAAATTTCAAAAATCCGGTAGACAGGCTTCTCAATACCTTCAACGGTCTGTAAACCATACCCACCATGGAAAACACCTGGTTTTTGTGACTGCTCTTCAAAAATATCTGTAAAGGTCCAAAATGAATAACCTTCCACCAAGCCATCATTATCTGCAAGGGTCTTGGCAACCATAGCGGCGGCATAAGGTTCATCATGAATCATATCGCCTACCATTGCTGAAACATTCCATTCAGTATAGTAAAGTGGATAATTGCCAGCCTGTTTTCTTGAACTGAGAGTCATTTCATGCAAAATGCCACGGTGATAATCAGTTTTTTCTTGTGCAGAATTTTTAAAAAATTCTGCAATACCTAACCCGCTTTTCCATAATGGATCATCCGTTGGATAATGATGAGTGGTTATAAAATCCAGTGGGACGTTATTTTTCTCGCAAAAATTAATCATTTCTGGAATCCAGGAATTGTAGGAAGTAGCCGGACCACCAAACTTAAGATTATTATCTATGGATTTTGCGGTCTTAACAGTTATTTCATAAAGGTGAAAATAATCCTGCTGCGTTCCCGCAAAAAATAATGGCAAATTAGGCTCATTCCAGACTTCAAAAAACCAAGTTTCCACCTCTTCTTTACCGTAGCGCTCAATGATGTGCTTGATAAACCGGCTGATTAGTTCTTCCCACAATTTATCAGATTTTGGCATTGAATTATTTCCGCCATAAGCAAAGACTTTCCCATTACCAGAAGCAATGCAGGTTGGCATGAAGCCGAGCTCTACAAATGGTTTCATGCCAATTTTAAGCAGGAAATCAAAGATTTTATCAACATTGATAAAGTTATATGTTATCCCCTTTGACTTACCAGCAAAATCGAAATTTTCAATGCAAACACTCATTTCATCATCAAACAAGCCATGAAAACGAACGTATCTAAATCCCAGTTCATTATGAACTTTAATCAATTGTTGACGATAATCTGCTCGTAAAGCCGTATATGCATGGCAGCTACCGACACACAATTCCCAGTAATGGGGAAAATCGGTTTTTACATCTTCTTTAATTTTAAAGGTTAGCATTTGTTTTCTTCCTTTTCCTTCATTATTTCAAATGCACTTTTAGCAGGCAAATCGAGAGCAAAATTCTTTTCAAGCCACTTAGCGCACATGTTTGTCCATTCTGCAACTGTTGAATTAATATCAGATTTTGCACCAACAACAGCCTGGCTTGAAAGACTTAGACCATGGCCACCTTCGCCAAAGACATGAATTTCATAAGGAATTTTATGTTCTGCCAGGGCTTCGGCCATTCTTAGGGAGTGAATTGGCGAAACCAACGGATCAGTAGCAGTTGCCCAAATAAAAAACGGTGGCGTGTCACTATCAACGTGGTCAACAGGACTGATCTCACTCTCCAAATTTTCATCAGGAAATTCTACCCCTGCATAAGCAACATTGGAAGCCTTCATGAATGCATAATCCATTGGCGAATTTTCCTTATTCCTCAAATCCGCATCAAGCAAATGGTAATCCGTCAAAGCATAATCAATGACTGAGAATGCGGGTTTTAAATCTTTTGCACTGGCCTTCAGATAATCTGTTAAAACCGGCTCATTGTACCGTGTTGCATATAAAGAGGCAACATGTCCACCTGCTGAAAAACCACAGACACCGTTTTTTTCTGGATCAATAAGCCACTTTTCAGCATTCTTTTTTACTACCAACATAGCCTGACCAAGTTGACGAATCTGGTTTGGATATATTGATTCCTTTTTTAGTGGCAACGGCTTCGACAAATCCGGCATTTCCAACCCACCAGTGAAGTAAGTCGAATACCGCAGGACAAAACTGTGATACCCAAGAGATGCAAAGTACATAGCTACTGGTTCTGCTTCACGGTCGGAACAGCTAAAAAAGCCACCTCCTGGACAAATAATCACGGCTGGTCTTGGCTTGCCCTTCATCATTTCTGGTGAATCATCCAACACATAGGTAGTTAGCGTAATTAATAGATTTTCTTGATCAAGTTGAATTTTTTTTGATTTTCATGGTGAACTCCTTTTGAGTCATTAAGGCAAAGTCGATTACTAAGAAGACTGCAGAGATAACAAATTTTTCCCTATCTTAAAGATTTCTATCTGTAAAAACCAAAATGAACAGTTATTTTAAAAAATTCCTCAGTTTTCATTAACCACTATTAATATTTAAAATTTCAACGTTTTTGGCGTTAGTTTCGATTACTTTTTGATAAAAGTAAAAACTGTCTTTAGGGTATCTGGCAAGGTCCTTTTCAGAATTATTATCGCGGTTAACAAAAACTAAACCATACCGTTTGTCCATTCCATCATTTACGCTTAATAGGTCTAAGAATGACCACGGGTTAAATGAAATGATGTTAACCCCATCTTTTATTGCTTCTCTAAGCTCATAGATATATCCATTTAAATACTTTATTCTTTTTTGATCATGGACTTGGCCATTTTCAAGCTTTTCGCGTTCAGGCCAGCCACACTCAGTAATTATAATTGGAATATGAGGAAATCGATCATTAACTGTTTGCATCGCAAAGCGTAACCCTACAGGATCGTATGACAAACCCCATTCCGCATTCATCATACGTTCATCCGTTACTTTTTCTACGTTTGAAATAACGCCATCAAGCATCTTAGGATTTTCCACATCGGTTATCTTAAATATTGAAGAAGAATACCAGTTTAAACCTAAAAAGTTTGCTCTTCCTTCTTTCAAAGTTTCAAAGTCACCGTCACAAATATCAAGTACCAAATTTTTATCTTTGAGATACCGCAAATAATAAGTTGGAAGCTCACCCCTTATTGCAACATCCATATCTATAAAGGCAATCAAATCTTCCATTGATTTGCTCTTTAAAGCATTCTCAGAAGTATGATCATAAGGAAAGTTAGTCATGTATGAAACAGCCGGACCAATTTTAGAATTGGAAAACATCTTATGACAAAGTTTGTAAACTTTGGCTTGAGCCAAAAACATATAGTAATTAGAATTTTCACTTTTTTGTCTAAGCTCATGAAGATTATTATCTTGAATTCCATTCATAGATGGTACATTTGCCAGCAAAGATTGCTCATTAATGGTTAGCCAATAATGAACTCTATCTCCAAATAGTTCAAAAAGAGTTTTTGCATAGCGATAATAGTCGTCAATTGCTCTTCTGCTTGCCCAGCCACCGTATTGTTCTACTAAAGAGATTGGACAGTCAAAATGAAAAATAGTTACGATGGGTTCAATATTGTTTTTTACTAGTAGATTTATTAACTTATTATAAAAGTCAATTCCCTTTTGGTTAGGTTTTTTATCATTCCCGTGAGGAAAAATTCGTGCCCAGGATATCGAAAAGCGATAGCTTTTTAAACCGAGTTTTGCCATCAAAGCAACATCTTCTTCAACATGATGGTAGTGGTCAACAGTAACTGAAGAGTCCAAATATTTACTCTTTTTCGTACGTAGATCTGCTACCGTAACTCCTTTACCGTCTTCATTTGCTGCTCCCTCTACTTGAAAAGCAGAGGTACTTGCTCCCCATAAAAAATCATCAGGAAAATCATCTTTAAGATTATAATTATTATTCATGTGACTTGTTTTCCTCCTCAAATGCCTGTTTATCAGCAACTCTAAAGAATGGCAAATATAGCAAGAATAAAATTGCGAAGTTAATTAACCAAACCACTGTTCCTTGCCAGCCCATAGTCATTCCGTCAGCTACTACTTTAGGCATAGTCCAAGGCATTCCCATGCCAAGACTTGGATTGTAATTAGTAATAAAGCCTATTTTAACTGCTAACAATCCTACTCCACTAGAAACAAAGCTTGAAAGAACAAATGGAATAAACATAATCGGATTTAAAACTATTGGCATTCCGAAAATAATAGGCTCATTTATGTTGAACAGATTCGGCAAAGCAGAAACCCTGAAAAATTCCTTATAACGCTTTGATTTGCTGAAGATTAAGCCCATCATAACTAAACTAAGAGTGGAGCCGGCAGCATCATTGTTTGAAAAAGCAAACACGATTAAATTATTTAGATACGGAATTGTTTTACCTGCTTGGTAAGCTGGCGTACTCGATACCATCATCGAAATAACTAGCGGTATTGTTACAGACTGAATTGCAGCGGGATGAATACCAAAAGTAAAAAGAATATTGGACAAAACAGTAACTAGAATTAATGTTATTGGGGATCCACCAATATGCATAAGTGGTGCTGTAATTAACTTATTGATAAAATCAAAAACGTTGCCAAATTGCGAATAATCAAAAATTGCCCGGACAATAAATACAACGATAAAAATAATAATACCGATAATTAACGGTTCAATTGAAGAACTTACCATACTTGGCACAGAATCAGGCAACTTAATTGTGAGTTTTTTATTTTTACTTAACTTGACGTAGAAAACCCCAATTAGAATTGACAACAGAATTGCCACGATAATGCCTTCACTACCCATATAAGTAATTTGAAAAGCATTCATTGGCTTTTTACCAGGAATTACTTGTGGCATCAGCACAAAGAAACTGGCCAAACTTAAAAGACCGGCTACAACACCGTTTTCTTTACATTTTTGTGCATAGTTGTAAGCAATCGTAAATGCAATGAATACGGCAAGGATATTCATCGTACCGTTTACGATAGAACTCATTGATGGTGTAATGCCAACTTTTGCAAACCAGTCAGCTATTGGCTTAATTGGAAAACTTGCAAAAATTGAAAACACTGATGCTCCAATTGTCACAGGAAGCGTCATAACCATACCGGAAGATATACTTTGAAGAACCTTACTTTGACCTAATTTATTTGAAAAAGGGACTAGATATTTTTCTAGCCATTCTTGAAAACTTTTCATTTTCTTTACTCCTTACTCATTTTTAATTCGCTTTCATTTTTCAATATCAGTATATTAGCCCGATAAAGCTATGACCATATCTAAAAAACAGGGAATTTATATTCATTTCCCAGTTTTGACGAAATTTTTTTAAAAGAAAAAGCTAGCAAAATGGAGTTGCTAACCTTATTTTTTAAAGTTCTGTTTACGATACTCAGCAGGAGAAATGCCAAAGTACTTTTTGAAAATCTTGTAAAAATATGAAGGATTTTCATAGCCCACTCGTGTGGCAATATTCTCAATCGGAGCTTTTGTATATGTTAAATATTCTGCAGCTACATTTATTCTTTGCAAATGAACTAACTGAATAAATGTTTTTCCTGTGTGCTTTTTTAAAAAATCGGAAAGATAGTTAGCGTTAAAGCCAAAAGATGTTGCCATTTTCTGCAATGAAATGTTGCCGTAGTTTTTTTCAATATAAAGAAGCAGTGAAAGTAAGCTGTTTTTTTGCTTACGAAAATCTTTCACTTTTATTTCTTCGTGTGCAGCTTTTCGTATTAAACGTGAAAATAATGTTAACATCTCTAGCCTAATAAGTTGGTCAGATTGAATATCAGGCTGATAATATTCCGATATAATGTCATATATTAAAGTTTTAATTCTGGCATCATGATTAATTTCAAACAAACTATATCGACCTTCGCCATACTCTTCATTGGACAGAAGGGAGAATAAAATATTGGAAATATTAGAGCCCTTTTCTTTATGATTAAGATAGTCCAACTCATTAAGTGAAAAAGCAGAACTGCGTAACGCAATATTAACTACAACACCATTTTTCCCAATTGGTTTAACTTTGTGAATGGTTCTATTTCCCATAAAAATCAAATTATCTTGCTTAACTTTAATCTCGGAGTGCTCTAAAACCACAGTGCAGTCTTCGACAAGGGGTATCATAATTTCAACATAATCATGGACATGGTAAGGAATATAAGACTTAGTAGGTTGGGCAGCAATTGAAATCGAACTACTGTTAAGAACTAAATTCTCACTGTATGTTTCAAAAAAACAATAAACAGGTTCAGAACCGACTTTGCCAGTTTTCTTAATGAGATTTCCCTTATTTTTTACAATTGCAAGTACATCTGTCCAAGCTTTAGGGGAATTATTTTTTCTGATAAGGTGTAAAACTTGCTCTTTCAAGACTGTTCTCCTTTTTTAACTAGTGCCTATCGAAAACGAATATAGTCTTATGATAAATATTTCTAATGAAATCTGTGAAATCAACACACATTTTATGACTTTTGGCAATAGCGAATTCTATCACATAAGAATAAAATAAAACCAAATTCAATAGTATTTATATCACACGGAGGAAAAATATGACAGACTTTACTAAAAACCCTTATAACTTGTCAAAAGCCCAAGTTGACTTTGTCAACAAAACAGTCGCAAGCATGTCAACTGATGCAAAAATCGGACAACTCTTTTTTGTT
>CALYQE010000098.1 GCA_945281075.1 uncultured Lactobacillus sp.
CTCGTATGCTGTGCATAGCCAATCGTTGGATCATCACCATGGTCAGCCATTACAATTAAAATGTCATCACCTGTAAATTGCTGTTCAGCTTCAGGCAATCTTCTATTCACGGTTTCAAGAATATCTACATAATGATCAGTATCTTCAGAGTGTCCAGCAAGATCAGTTTCCTGAATATTCATAAAGATAAGCCCTGTCCTAATTTCTTTGGCTTGCTTAACAAACTGGTCAAATAGATAATTGCTATCAACGCCGGGGAACCTTTTTTTCGTATCACCACGAACAATATCTGATGCTTTGCCAATCAAGGCGACATCTATGCCATGGCGAATTAAAATGCTTGCCAATTGTACATTAGGATCTATTCCGTATCCAAGATGCACTACGTGATAATTTCTCTTATAAACTCCCGATTCGGGGGCAGAGATGCCAACATACTTTTCATTTTTTATTTGACGGGCATTAAGAATATCTTCTATAGTGACGTCACTACCGCCAAAGGCAATTACTCGAGATACTTTTACCACTTTTCTTACCGCTTCGCCAATCTTAGTTATCTCATCAAAGGATATTTTATCTAAAGTTGCAGTTACATTATATACTTGTCCTGGATCTGCTTCTAAGTTATCCGCTATCGTTGCACAATCGTTAACAACTAATATCTCTAAGCCAGGTTCACCATATCGTTTAACAAAGAAGCCGTCTTTTTTTACTTGATCTTCCACTTGATCAATAACTTCGTTAAAAGGTTGCAACAAAGGCATCGGTGGATTAGTACCCATAATTTCCTGATGGCCTAAGTATGAGTCAGCGCCATGATGCTTTAGTAACGACGTTCCCCAATTCGCGTCTGGCGAAAAAACGTGTCGACCCCATTCAACACCAACTGCATTCATTAAGCCAAGCTTTTCTAAATTTGGAATATCAATATTAGGTTCCGCCTTAATTATATTCAAAGCAGTATTAGAACCCACATCATGAGGACGTACTTTCGGGACATCCGCCATTGCTCCAACACCAAATCCGTCTAAAACAATTACTCCAAATTTGCTCATTATATTACCCCCTCTGGCATAAGTCTCCCCTGGCTATCATACAAACCTAATAGCCTAGGATTGCCTGATTGCAATCCATCTACGACAGCAACAGCACTTCTTGTAACAAAAATCTGCGTTCTAAAATCAGTGATAACCGTCGAGCCCTCTGGATAAGCTCTATCAAGTTCTAAATAATAATCAATACTTTTGTCATCAAACGGAAGTACTTTGCATTTATATTGCTGCTTACGAGTAAATACTAAAGCATTTTTTAAATGGCCTCTCCTATAATATCCGCCACCGTAAAAATACCCATGCTTTCTGAAGTTGTGTGAAATTTCGCTAACATAACAGTATGCGGGCTGCTCCGGCTGTTTCGATTCTGCATGCAAAGGAGTAGTTCCTGATAAGCCATGACCAGGCTCACCTTCATTTCCACCAAGTTTTTTAATTAAAGGAATAGAGGCTGAACAAGTTGCTGATGGTAAGCTGATAACTTTTAAGGGATAGTTATGTTCACTAAATATCGTCTTTACAGCTTCAACAGTTTTGAGATTAGCTGTAGGTTCAATTTTTTTACTGCTGTCATTAAATAGCAACGCAGGAAAGCAGGTAAGCCCAACCAATTCAATGTTGGACAAGCTGATAATTTTAGCGAAATTAGCTGCAAATTCTGTCAGCGTTAAGCCACCAACTTGACCGGGATAAAGCTCATCTTGCTCTCCAATAACTTTGAAGATGACTTTTTGCTTTATTTTAAGTTGCCGTGCAATTTGATTGATATATTTCAAATTGCTCATTGAATAGACAGTGACATATTTAGTTCCATAGGCTAGAATGCTTCTAACTAAATGTCTAGGCATCTGTACTAAATTACCCACATTACCAATATGCAAGCCATAATGCATAAACATTTCCGCTTCGCGATAGTCCACAACTACAGCTGACTTTATGCCTGCTTTTTCAATGGCTTGAGCCACAATTGGATTACGTCCGAACTGCTTAGTCATATAAAGAAGTTCGACTTGATATTTTTTAGCAAATGTCACTATTTTTTTAGTATTGCTTTTAATTGCTTCCAAATCGATAACGTACGTATCTGGTAAAATTTCACCGGTCTGATGAAGCTTTACTGCATACTCAATTAGTTGAGGATTATATTTTTCAAGAGATGATAAAAACATTATTCCATCTCCTTCATACATTTCTTTAATAAGTTTATGATAGTATCTGGCCCACCTCGATAGGGGTTGATTCGAATAGTGTTTTCTAAAAGTGAAGGGTCAAAGGCCTTAAAAGTGCCTGAAACACGATAAATCATTGGTGCAATTTCATATTTAGATTCTGCTCCAATTGGGTTTGGTACCCCACCATACTCAACTGCATTTTTTAAAATTACTTTAGCAATTGGTTTTTCAAACTCTACTAGTAATACCTTTGACTGTGCATTAGCAATATATGCCCTTTTAACTCCAGATATTTCATGATTATTAAGTCTATCCCTTAACTCAGTAACTACACGTGCTTGATTTGCTAATGATACGGGTGCATACACTAAACCTTTCAAAACATCTAAGGATTCGTGTCCTTGAACCTGAGAGCCACCTGAATAGTTCTCTTTTCTCAGTTTTTCAATGTACCTCTTTTTACCAACTATACAGCCTATGCCCTCTGGTCCCAGTAGTTTAAATGTTGAAAAGCAGCTCAAATCTGCTCCCATTTCAGTACCAATTTTATGAACTTTCATAACTGCATAATTATCATCTGTTATAATTGGCATTTGCTCGCCGTAATGTTCTTTTAAGGTTTTTAGCACATGATTCATATCATAAGAATCATCTGGTTTTTGCCTTGTATATTGAACCAAAATTCCATTAATATTTTTCGGCAAATCAGCAGAAACAATACGGTTAAAATCATATTCTTTTGTTTTTATACCCATCATCTCTATTGACACCTGAGTTGTCGGATATATTGGAGCTTGATGGATTAGCAAGGTATCACCTGACTTGACTGCAGAATGAAGCGCGCTTCTAATTGCACCAGTACCTGAACCTCTGACGAGGATTGCATCTTCGGCACTAAAAAAATGTGCAATAACATTTTCTACTTTTTTGGTGTACCGCGGTTCGTTTAACCCCGGAATGACTCCTAAATCCCCTCTTGTTATAATTTCGTCGCCACGGAAAATCTTGGTGATTTCGTCAACTAATTCCCATTGTTTATGCAATGCTTCACAAGGAGATATGCTTTCCAAAGGATAAGTCTTAAACTGTTTAGACATCCCAGCCACCCCCAAAAACTCTTTGTGGATTATCCATAAGCATTTTTTTAATAAAGTCCTCGGATATGCCTTCCTTTCTGAGCTGAGGAACAAAAGTGTCAAGCAAATATGAATAGCCATTGCCACCATTGGCTTTCAAGTGTGATTTCCTGGTAATATCCATCGATAAAACAACTTGATTTGTATATCCTGCCTCTTGAACTGCCTTGATTATTGCCACCCTTTGTGAATCTGGCATATAACTATTTTTACCAATCGTATCAACTTCAACGTTTACGCCTGTTTTCAACATTTCTAATACATATTCGGGATTACCAGTTAGGTCAACATGACCAATAATAATTTTATGCAGATTGGCATTTTCCCTTTGAAAAAAACGTACTTGTTCATGACCTAAGGTGCCATTTGAAGTGTGCGTCATAATTGGCGTATGAGTCTCATTGCTAGCAATAACTGCTGCCTTAAATACCTTTTCTTCTTGCTCTGTCCAATTATTTTTGGTTGTCGCAATTTCTCCTATCACACCAGCTTTTATTTCTGTATTTTTTATCCCAACTGTTATATCGCTAATCATCATTTCAGCTAGTTGGGTAATTGAAAGGCGATAAACTTCGAGAGGCAAAAAAGCTGATTGATACCACCCTGTAGCTTGAACAATGTTAATTCCTGTTTTTTGTGCTACTTTTTGAGCATAAGCAACATTTCTTCCCATGCCACGGCATGTTGCCTCAATAACATTTCGTACTCCCTTTCGATAAATGTCTTTAAATTCTTCTATCACTAATTCTTGTGAATCTAGCAAAGTATCTTCATTTTCAGTCACTTCTGAACGATCAATTGGAATATGTTCATGAGCATAAGTAATCCCAGACTTTAACGCTGTCATATAAATCTCCTTAGAATAGGTGTATTATTTTCAAAATATTTAATAATAGGCCTAAAGCAATAGTAGCTATTGGTCCAACTGCCATATCAACTAAAGGCTTTTTCATTTTTTTGTTTAGCAGCCAAATACCAATTACCCAAAAGAACCCAAGATTAGGAATCATATTATTGCAGGCAATAGCAGCACCTATCAG
Source organism: uncultured Lactobacillus sp. (assembly GCA_945281075.1). GTDB lineage: Bacteria > Bacillota > Bacilli > Lactobacillales > Lactobacillaceae > Lactobacillus. The sequence goes on from CALYQE010000098.1 coordinate 4,401, forward strand.
TAAAGAAATTGAAATGGTTTCCATTAAAGATGTCCGAATATGATCTCCCATGTCACGTAGGCCAGGGAATTTATCCATTCCTTTAGCAGTAATGCCTAGAGCTTGTACTTCAATCCACATCCATACTGCACCAGCAATAAATGCAACTAAAGGCTGATCTTTTAACAATAAACCGATTACAAAGATTAAAGTTGTCCCTGCCATACCATAAACACCAGTCACAATTGCAGTAGAAAATACTAGTGGAATAAAGCCAATCGCTCTTGCAAAAGTTGCCATCGCTGCTGCTTCAATTTGTCCCTTTACCATTAATTGTTGAGGGAGAACATCAACTGCAACGATTAACTGACTTGACGCTGCAGTAATCAGACCACCCATTAAAGATAACCAAATCCAGTTCTTCTTAATTCGACTGATTCGAGCTGAGAAAACATTAATTAGTTTTTCGTTTGAATTGCCATTGCCTTTAATTTTGGCTGCATAATAAATCATGCAAATCATGGCAACAAGTAACGCCATACCAGTTGCATTTAAAGTAATAGCGATACCTTTTCCTAGCTTAAATACTCCAAATTTGCTAGTTATAATGTAAGTTACAAATGTCCAAACAAAAGTGATCATACCTTTTTTAATATTATGCTGCTCTGCAACTGCAATAGCAGGAAATGCACAGAACGCTAGTAAAATTGGACTTCCCAAAAGTGAAAGAGCTCCAAAAAAATTAAACGGTAGCATCTTAAACAGTCTGACAATCCAAGACAAACCTAAAAGCAGTCCTGCACCGTAAATTGAACCAGCAGCAAAAGCAGCAAAAGTTCCCCAATTAGTTTCTGGTGTCCATGTTCCAAAAATATCACATGCAAGTAAGATACTATGAGCTAATAATATGGTTGAGCCAATTGATACCGGTATCCCAAAGCCAATAATTAGGCCAAAGCTAACCCCAAAAGAAGTCAAAGCAAGCTCTCTTCTATTAATTTTATGGTCAAAATATTCTGGATAAATAGGCCGCAGTCCATCATTAAAAACGGCAATGCCTTTATTTGCTAAAACTGAGCCAACGCCTCCAACAAGAGCAATTAAAACATAGTTTAATATGGTAGTTATTGACATTTTATTCCCCTCCTTATATATTCAATATTCAGTTTATTGAATATTAATAATAAAAGATTATAATTTTAAAGCCTCAACTATTTCTGGTAGCACCGTATTTTTTGCATTAAAGGTAAAACCAAAGGCTATTTTCCCGTCATTTACTTCCTTTTTAATTTCTTCAAGACTCATAACTTTTGTTGGAGATGCAACTGTTATGGCCTTTTCTGATCCAAGTAGGGCTGTGACCATTGCTAATGCTCCACCTGCTCCAGTAGCGCAAGCTCCAACATAATAATCAGCTTGATGGTTTTGAACGGCCATAGCTGCATCCAGGTCACTAAGTATTTCTATTTGAACTCTATTTTCATGAATTAATTTATGAAGATCCCCTTCAATTTCCTCTTTTCCCATTTGGCCGCCTACAACGATTTTTTTCATGGTCATTTACCTCTTTTGTCATAACATTTACCAAATGCATGATAATATATTGACTTTCATTCTTACCCAACAAAATCGGTGAGTTTTTTTCATTAGTCTGCCAATACTCTTTAGCCTGTTGATAAACTGGTTTGCTTATTATTTGTTTCCAAAGTTCATCTGGTATTTTGTCAATTTCCTGATTATTTCTTTTTCTAAATAAAGACATTGCCACATGAATTAAAAGCATTTCTTCTTTGCTGCCACCGTCAAATTTTGCTAAGTCTTTATCTAGCTTATTTAAAAAAGCAAGATCAGCAAAATTGATTTTATTTGCTTGAACCAAAATTGTTAACTTCTTTTGTGTTTGCTCCCGCATTATTTCAAATCACTTCCTTAATATTCTGGAAGAATTTCTCCAGAAAGAACTTTTTGTTGCGTATCTAACAACTTATCTACGTCAATAGTCCTTTGCAAAATACTTTTAACAAAAGGGTCTTTTTTCTTACCAACAATTACAGCTTGAGAAGCACGATCGATTGATTCACAACTAATCTCTTTAATACCGAGGGGGTAATTATGTTCTACTACTTCATCCCTATTCCAAATGGCAAAATCAATTAATCCTTCTTCGATACTTTTACTTACTTGGTTATAAGGCATATTGATTAATTTAACGTTATGATTTTTGGTAACATATTTCGTTAGCAACGTGTAATCAATCGAATTCATATCTACACCTACTTTTGCATTATCTTTAATTTGAGAACTAGAGCCTTTTCTATAAATCAGGATATGCTTGGTAACATACGTCTGTTTAGGTAAAACCAAAAATTCTTCTAAGCCATCATAATTCTTAATTAAATAATCGGCTGTTAATCCTGAAGTGATAATAAAGTTGTTCCGATTTTCTAGCAATCCTGAAAGCCTTTTTTGACTACCATTCATATAAGAAAGACTAATCCTAATCTCACTATTCAAAAATGCCTTATAAATTCCTGTTGCCAAGCCTTCATACTTTTTTGTATATGGCAAGGGTAACGATCCTAGTAATGTTCGATTTCCTATGTAAGATAATAGCTTGTGATGATTAACACTCTCGACAAATGTACCCAAATGCCCTCTCGCCCTTGTACTTATTGCACCTTCTTTCTTTAAGATGTTAATTGCAGACTGCATAGTACCCTGAGACATATTTGCTTCTTTGCAAAATTCTTCAACTGTCGGAACGCGATCGCTTGGTTCAAGGAGAAAATATTTTTTGGCCAAAAATGTAAGAGCTAATCCTCTCATTTTATACTGTTCAGCTTGCAACATTAAAGAGTCCTTTCTAATCAATATTCAAAATACTGTATATTGAATACGGTTTCAGTATGGATAAATTTAAGCAATTTGTCAACACTAATTT
>CALYQE010000099.1 GCA_945281075.1 uncultured Lactobacillus sp.
CACGAATTTAGTACCGCCAGCTTCAATTGATCCTAATAACATTTAGTTTTCCTTTTTTACTCGTAAATTGATTTTAAACTATAGTTTAAGCCTATCACTTTATCTGACCAATCGGTATCAATTTTTATAGTTTTTGACATAAACTCGCATTTGTTACTAACTACTTTTTCACCTTTATTAATAAAAAGTTCTGTTAAACCATTGTCAATAAACAGATCTAAAAAGTTGATTTGCTTTAGGCCAACAACTTTATCTACGCGTTCTTCGATCATATCAGTAATTCTTACTATCAAAACATTGTTCTCAAACTTCAAAAAATATTCTGCTTTTTTTGAAAATATTCTTAATGAAAATGAGTTTGTTATGTTACTAAAAGTAAATTCAGACTGTACCGAGTATTGTTTATTTTTTTCTACTTTTTTGTTGTGTCCACGTCGAAGCTTTAAGTATTCTGAAGCCGGTTCGGTTATCAAAATACCATCTCTCTCAGATATTTTTCTGGGTATCGTTAATGCCCCAATACTATTAAAATGATATTCTGATTCTTTTTCTTGTTCTCCAGGCAATCCGAACCAGCCAATTAATAGCCTTTCATTATTGAGTGGATTATACAAAGTTTGAGGCGCATAAAAATCCCGGCCATAATCAAGCTTTTTGCCAAGTGGCAGCTGACCATTATTAAAATTAAACTTCTCAATGTAATAACAGGCGTCAAAGCCATGCTTTTCGCTTGTTTTAATTCCTTTAGGTGAGCCAATAATTACTGTCCTATCTGCAATGTCAAAATAATCAGGACATTCAATCATATTACCAAAATCAGAGCTTTTATTTTCAACTTTACCGATATATTCCCAACCTTGATAAATACTTTTGCTTCTATACAAAAGTAATTGTCCCTTTTTCTTGCGGCTTTCACCGCCAATTAAAATATAGTAAAAACCGGATTGAGAAAAAATCTTAGGGTCTCTGAATCGCTTAGTATTATTTTCAAAATTTGGAAGAATTATTGGATTATTGGTTATTTTTTTAAACTGGATTCCGTCTTCGCTTTCAGCCAGACAAACTGTTTCCAAATAAGAATCTGCAATTTTTTTATGACCAGTATAAACTAAAATTAATTTATTTTTGATAACAATAGCACTACCAGAAAAGCAGCCATCGGCATCATATTCCTGATTAGGGGCTAACGCGAATTTTACTTGTTTCCATTTAATCAGATCAGTGGAAACAAAGTGCCCCCAGAAAATTTGGCTAGTATTCTGGGCAAACGGATTATTTTGAAAAAAAACATGATAATGATTTTTAAAATAAATTAACCCATTGGGATCGTTAGACCAGCCCGAGTTAGCAGTCAAATGGAACTTATACCTAGGAATGTTATTGCTTTTTAAAGTCTCATTTGCTTTATCAATTAACTTCATAAATATCTTTTTACTTTCAATTATTTACATGAAATAAATAATAAAAGTAGTCAAAATTTACTACTTTTATTATCTTTATTCGTCATCATCATTTCCGACAGTTGCCAACCTATCAGAATAACTTTGCAATTGACTTGCTTCAATCAATTTAGGAACGACTTTCTTAATTTCCATTTTTTGATTGCGCAAGTTTATTGCCTCTATTAAGGTTGCCATGCTTACCCCAGCTAAAATATCAGAGTCTTTTCCAAGAAGAGACATTCTTTTAACAATTTCATTAAATGGTGTTCCATATGATAAGTCGACCAAAAACAATACATTTTGTCCCTTCAAGTTGTCAAAAATTTTATCTAATTGAGCTTGAAAAGGAACTAATCCATCCTCACCTATACTTGCCGTAACAAGATCGTTTTCTTGAGGAAAGAAAAGCTTTACGGACTTTTTCATCGCTTCGGCCAAGCAGCCATGTGAGGCAATAATAATTTTAAACAATTCTTTTCTCCCCTTTATAACTAAATTATGTCTTTTAAATACACCTTTTTATCAGTCGGAACCATTATTGCCGTAATTTCTACACCACGATCTAGTAGTTGATGAAAAGCTTTTTCTTCTTCCGGGGTAATGCTTACGCTCGGCTTAATATGATGTGTATTTTCTCGGGTCGACATATTGCCGACATTTATTTTTTTAATATCTAAGCCACTGTCTATAAGTTTAATAATAGTTTCTGGATCTTTAACTATCATTAGTACCCTTTGCCCCTTGTATTTTCCACCTTTTATATTTGTGACGGCTTTTTCTTCCGAAATTAATGAGGTTGAGACGTTAGATGGAGCAGCTATCCTAAGCATAGTTTTTTGTACCTCATTAGCAGCAACCTCATTATTCACAACCATTATTCTTGTTATGCTTAACTCATTTGTCCATAACGTTGCTACTTGACCATGTATCAAACGATCATCAATTCTAATATGAACTATTCCTTCCATATTTAAAGTTCTCCTTTTATTAGGTTTCTATTTCATAATTCCAAGAACATACAAGCCAACTGATAATACAATGATGATTAAAATAATATAAATTGGCTTAATTTTTTTACCTAATAGGTAATATACGCCAAATACCAGGGCTGCTGGTAATAAGCCCGGCATAATCTGATCCAAAATTTGGTTACCCGTTAATTTTAAAGAACCTTGCTTAAAACTAAGCGCTAAATTTGGCTTTACAACTGTTGGAATTAGGCCACCAACAACCATCAAACCTAAAATAGAAACACTTTCCGTGATCAGTTTCATTTTAGTTTCAATAGAGGTTAACAGGCTTGTCCCTGATTTCATTCCGGCTTTATACAATGGAATTCCCAATCCACGCAGAAACCAAGTGACAATAAACCAGAGAAATATTCCTATTGGACTGCCACTCAATGCCATATTTGCGGCAATTGCGCCAAAAATTGTCCAAGGAATAACTACAAAAACACTGTCTCCTAAACCAGCTAACGGACCCATAAGACCTGTTTTTAAACCTGCTATTGTCTTTAAACTACTCTCTTTTTCCTGTTCCTCAATTTCAATGTTCATCCCTAAAACATAGGGAGCTAAATAAGGATTAGTATTAAAAAATTGCAAATGAGTTTTGACAGATTCTTTCAGTCCTTTTGGATCGTCTTTATAGTTTTCTTTTAAAAACGGTAACATTGAATATGTATATGATAGCCCCATCATTTTTTCATAGTTTAGTGATGCCCCACCATTTAAAATCCATCTAAATAAAACACGGTTTTTTGTTCTGTTACTAACTTGCTCATTCATCGTCATTTACGCCCCCAATAGTTTGAGTTGTATTCAATTCTTCATTGTTTCTTCTATATAAAATAAGTGCAACGGCTGCACCTGCTAAAGCAATTCCTAAGATAGTCATCTTTAAGTAAACAGCTGCAATAAACCCAATTACTAAATAACCAAAATAGCTTTTAACAGGTAAATAACGCAATAATAAACCAATTCCGAGTGCTGGCAGCAAATTACCGGCAACCGTAAGACCTCCAGTTACCCATTGCGGAATAAAAGCAATTATGCTCTTAACTAATGTTGGTCCAGCAATAACTGTTAACAAAACAGGCAACCCTGAAACAAGCATTGTAGTAAATACACCGCAAAGCTGCATAAGTTCAATTTTATTGTATTTTTCTTCGTCCGCATATCTTTCAGCCCGATTTTGAAAGTAAATATTGACAGTCCACTTTAAAACGTCTAGTTCAACCATTAGCATTGCAACTGGAATAGCCAATGTGATTCCAATCGCAGCTTTCTGACCAGTGGTAATCGCAATATAAGTACCAATTAAAGCAGCTGTTTGATAGTCAGGTACTGATGCACCTCCAAAACTTGAAATACCCAGTGTCATTAATTGCAGAGTTCCACCAATATACAAACCAGTATTGATATCGCCCAAAATTAATCCAACCAGAAAACCAGCGACAACTGGTTGCGACGTTCCCAGCATTGAGCCGTTCTTGTCGTAATTAATAAAGAAGCCATATAACACAATTAGTGCTATTTGCCAAAACTGTACGTTCACTATAAATCCTCCTCATAGTTATCAAAAATATTTAACTTACTTTCTACTTAGCAATTTTTGTGCCAAGTAAATGAGATCTTTTAAAAAAGGAGCATAAATTATTGCGCTCTATGCCTTTTCAGTAGAATTAAAAATAATTTGATCAACATAAATTAGCTCTGAAGTGGGGATTTTCACATTATAATTATCACTAATCACACTAAAAGCGGCTTTAATTTTATCTAGATCATTCATATGTCGCTTGATAAATTCCTTTTCAAATTCAAGATTAATGTTGTTACCCTCTTTTCTGATTAGACGTTCAATCAGATAACTGACGTGAACATATAACGTAAATTTCTTTTGATTAGATAAAGATAAGGAAAATCGCCGCTCTAGTTCTTGGATACAAATAGTAATATTTTCGATAACCTTAGGAACATCAAGAATTGTAACCATGTTTATTGTCTGCTCCAAAGAAAAATTCTTAACAAGATTATTTGAAATGGTATCGATCTCTTTTCCAGTAAACACTAATCCCAACCAGTTTCTGAGCTTAGCTGTTCCCTTATCGGAGAGGATTTTTTCTAAATAGATAAAGTCCAAACCATCAATTTCTGGATTTTCTGTACCAATTATTCCAATAATGTCATACATTTTTTTAACGACTTGGACTTTATGATAATCTTTCAGGGCTTGATAATCATAAGGAATAATCTTAATTTTTTTGTTGTCAGGCAAGCAACGTTCCAAAAGGCGTGCCACATGGGTAGCGGTACCAATACCAGAATAACAGGTAGTCAAGATGGCTTTTTGCTTATGCTTTTCAGGATAAGTCAGTTTGATGTCTAATTTACTCGTTTCTTTCGCTAATTTGCTTATTTCACGAAAACTGCGTTTCTTTAAAATACTTTCACCAACAGTAAGAGCTAGCAGCGTCGAAACATTATTCATTAACAAAATTGGCGCGTTAATTTGTCGGGGAAACAGCGTTTCAATTTCTTTTAAGGAGCCCATGTCTACTAGAATAATCAAACCATGCGTGATATCATTATTTTCACTATAGTCAATAATCTGATTAGCAATCTGCTGGGTACTAACATTAATAGGCATATCGAAGGCGTCCAATGTATGAACACCCAAAAGACGATTAACTACGTTTACAATACTTCCTGCTGTAGCGTAACCATGAGAAATTACAATTGCCTTACCCAGTCCGGTTTTAGTAATAATTTCCAATTTATTTAAATAAATGGTTAGAAAAATATAGTCGGCTTCATTCAGTTCAATGTCCAAGTTACCCTTAATCAGACTAATCAGTTTAGTTACATAAAGATAGACATCTGAATAACGCCTCTGAACATCCTTTTTTAATTTTTGTAAAGCAGGTTTATTTTTAACATCGGCAGTCCCCCATTGAATTTTCTGGCGTTCAAATAAATAGTAGCTAATTGCATAGATAGCGTTGCCGCTTATCTTTAATTGATATGCATTTTTTAACTGGTCAAATAGACGCTTAACACTATTAATGACGTAAGATAGCAGTGGAATTTGCTTACTGTTGTCCTTTTCAAATAGCATCGTATCAAATAATTGATATACTACTTGTTTTAGTTTTGATTCACATTTATTTAAATTACTGCCATTTTGCTCATAAATGGTAAGCAGCTGCTCTAAGCTATGAAGAAAAATTTTCTTTTCCGGAAAATTACGGGCAATCAAATCGTCAATTGCCGTCTCATTAGTTATTTTTACTGCTTTTGCTGGAGTAAGATACGATTCTCTTTTACTTTTTATTAAAACGTTAGCAGGTAAATTATAGGCAGTTAAAGAAATATTATCTTTATCTTTTTGCTCTGCATTAGCTTGTGCAATTGTCAGTTTAACTGCGTTTTTAAGATCTCCAATGTTTCCAGCTGGTTGATAGTTAGCTAGCATATCCAGAACCTGATCACTGACTAATAAGGGCTTTGCAATTTTCTTTTGTTCATTGTTCAATAAGGTATAAACTAAATTGAGTCGTTCTTCCTTACTCCTTTGACTCAAAGACGGCAAAGTGATTTTCACGGGAATCCTTCTCATGAAAGTTGTCAAAAAACCAGTTTCTAGATCTTCTGTGGTCGCAAAACATAGTCTGACACTAACCCTTTTGCCCTTTTTAGTTTCTCCCACCGGATAAATTAGTCCACTATCTAGATAAGTAAAAAGCTTTTCTTGCCCCTTAGGTCCAAGACGATGAACTTCGTCCAAAAATAGAATTCCGCCATCAGCCTCGAGAAAGGCTCCTGGGTGATCTTCATCGGCACCCGTAAACGCACCTTTTTTATAACCAAATAAATTACTGGTTAGCAATTCTGGATTATCCGCATACTGAGCACAATTAACAGTAATAAATGGTGCATCTTTCTTTATTAATTTATGCATTCGGCAAAACTTTGCAATTAAGCCTATTAAATAGCTTTTACCGGTGCCACTTTCTCCGGTAATAAGCAAAGGAAGGCCACCATTTGGATATAAGATCGCAGCTCTCACTCGTTCAATGCTTTCTTTTAGACTAGGATTTATTTGGGTAAAACTCTTCAAAAGATCCTTTTGATCATTTTCTTTTTCAATTTGAGCTACTGATTGGTATACACTAGTTTTCAATTTAAAATTGTCTTTTTCAAATCTTGCTCTGTGGATAAAATGAACGGGTCGTGTTCGAATCTTGATTAGCTTGTGTTCGTTAACTAATTGATTTAAATATAAGCTCACTGTATTACGCTTCGCCTTGAGCTTATTAGCAATACCTCCAGCCGTAAACTGATTACCAAGGTGATCCAAATCAATAGTTTTAGTTTGAACATCTAAGTATTTCAAAATCTTTTCTTTTAACATACTAGCCTCTTTTTCTAGTTCATCATTTTGTTATAAACCGATTTCATAATTATTGTAACTTATGTAATTAACACTTCAGCTGATTTTTTCACGCTCATTTACTGTGAAAACACGTTCTTAAATAAGAGATTAATGTTTTAGCTTTAGGATTAGTTCATTTACTCTACCTTGTAATTAAACAAAAAATTTTTATAATTTCAAAGTGTGAATCATCTTGGCTAGTGTGAAAAAATTAAAAAAAGACTTGAAGAGATATTCTTCAAGTCTTTTAAAATAAATGATGGACTCGCCTATATTAATTATTTCCAGCATTACTGTTTTTGTCTGATCAGCTACCAATCAAAAGATCCGGTGTTTCAGCCATTGTGCCATATTTAATAAATT
>CALYQE010000100.1 GCA_945281075.1 uncultured Lactobacillus sp.
CGCACCAGTTGCGCATCACTCGAAGATTCCTGATCAATATTGCGATCAATATCAAGCAATATCTGGTTAGCCAAATGCAAATTGCTAAACTTGAACCCGAATGTGCCCAAGGTGTAGTCAATAATGTGATCGGCAATCGGTTGCGTTTGCTTTGTCGTTAACAGATTGGCACTACCATTTTGGTTAGCCCCAATTTCACTAGCAAGCGTATCAAAGTGCTTGTTGACCTGTCTAACAATAACTGCTTGGTTACTGTCTGTTCTGAGCTGTCCTTTCATAAAAAAAGGATTCAAAAAAGTCAATGTCGTCATCGTTAAGACAACGATTAGATAAATGATAAAGGAAAGTCCCCTCTTATATTGACTTTTCTGCTGTTCAGTTGCCTTGCGCAGGTCATCTCGCGCGCAATTTGCCATATTTTTCCTTCCTAACAGACGATCTCTTTATCTTCATCAAACATTGTATCAATCGCATGATGGATCGCCTTGATATCAGCTGAAGCAATTATTTTGTGACCGTCTTTGAGAGCTTTATCTACCTGCTTAGGCGTACAGTGTAAAAAGCTGTACATTAAAGAACTGGTTGCATAATCTGCCAGTTGCTCTGCGGATAGATTAAATCTCTTGCTGTCGTGGTATAGACGGCCAACACCGGTAACGACAAAGGCAATTCCGTATTCGACTTCATTTAAATCGAATTCATCGTCGTCAAAAATCCGGTTTTCCTTTACCCAGCCATTGAGCATCGAACTCCATTTATCCAGTGATTCATTGTTAGTAAAAGCTTCAGAGATAATCCGCTTTAAGCCCTTATCGTAAATCCCCAACATCGCAATTGTATAGATAAATGCCTTGGTTCGTGCACAAATATTGCCGTCTTTAGCGGTACTGAAGCTTTTTACTTGCTCATCTAAAGTATTAAGGATATTGCAAACAACATCATCAGTCAACCTGGCTTTATGCGGATAGTAGGACTGCAGAAGGGATTTTGAGATCCCTGATTTTTCAGCAATCATTTGAAAGGAAACATTCTCCATGCCAACCTCTCTGATTAAATGAAAAGTATTGCTTAGAATAATCCTTCTTCTTTTATAATTTTTCCGTCGTGCCATAATGGGTTTTCTCCGTTCCTATACATTTTGTTTTAATTATACCAATGTTAAAGAATAAATAAACCAAAACACATCAAAATGGCACAAAACGCTGATATATCTTTCCATAAAGCCTTGATAATAAGGTAAATAATTGTTAACTTATTTCAAGTCGCTTTCACTTAACAAATGCATTGAGCGATCATTATATACATAGTTAATCCCACGTGCCAATAACAAGTCAACCGAAATTCGCACCATTCGGTCCGGATAATGACTGTGCTTGATCGTATCAGTAACTACAATCTGTTCTATTGGAAGTGCATTTAATGTTTCTAGGGCATTTTGCGAAAGCAAAGCGTGCGTTGAGGCAACGTAAACTTTCTTTGCACCAGCAGCTAAAACTGACTTAGTTGATGAAGCGATTCTGGAACCAGTGTCAATTAGGTCATCAACAATAATACACTTTTTATCTTTAACGTCACCGATCATGTCATGCACTTCAGTATCATAACGGGCACGGCGCTGGTCGACAATTGCAATCGGAGCATCAAAGATTTGGCCAAAGTTGCGGGCCAATTTAGCACCGGAGTGATCCGGAGAAACGACCACAAGATCATTTTCTTCCTTAGTAGCAATCCCATTATCTAAAAAGTATTGCGCTAATAGAGGCATGGCGTGCAAGTGATCGACCGGGACGTTATAAAAGCCCTGTATTTGCGAAGCATGCAAGTCCAAAACAATCAAATGATCCATTCCGGTAATTTGCAGTAAATTTGCGACCAATTTTGCGGTAATTGGTTCACGCGAGCGGGTCTTAGTATCCGAACGCGAATACGCCAGGTATGGAATCACCACGTTAATGCGGTGAGCAGAAGCGCGATGAAGTGCATCCAAAACGATTTCCAGCTCCATAAAGTTTTCATTTACGGGATCTTGAATTGACTGGATCACGAACACGTCACATCCCCTGACGCTTTCACCAATGTTGACCTGAATTTCTCCATCACTGAAGTGCTGCACTGCAGTTTCAATTAACGGCTTTTTCAAAATGGTGGCGATCTTTTCGTTTAAAACAGGATTTCCACTTAACCCAATCAGCTTCATTGGGTGCAATAACTGAAGAATTTCTTCTTTATTCATAGCTACCTCTTTATTAAAAATACGATACATTGCAAGTCTATTATAACTAAAAAAAGCCTATGTTCCTAGAAAATGTCTAAATCATTCCGAACGATAAAAAGAGCTTTTCGCTCCCCTAATTGCAGGCTTTATTTAAAATATTCTTCCATTAAGTTAAGCAACTTGAAGCTTCTAACTACATAGCTCTCATGCTTTTGGCGCGGCATGATCAGCAATTGCCCCTGTGGAATAATCTGGCTGTACCAGCGAACATGCTCGACTTTGACCCAGTCCTTTTCGCCAACCACACAATACGTTGGAATCGAAATTGCTTTCAGGCTGTCAACAGACATGAAGCTTTCGGTCAGTTCGACCTCACTGTCGCGGTTGCGCTGCAAAAAGCGCAGGACGCCTTCGGTTAAATAGTGGTATGGCCTAATGCCGTTACCATTGACAAAAACACCCGCCACCATTAATTTTTTAAACGCTGTTTGATCCTGACTGGCAAGCATCATTGCCACTAGTCCGCCGGCATCAAAGCCAAAGCAATAGCAGCCTCTAATCTTTACTTGCTTAATAAAAGCCGCAACATCTTCAACTTCCGTTTGGTAGTGTTCAGCAACCTCGCCCTGGCTAAGCCCGTGTCCGCGCATATCAAGCACGTAGACCGTATAGTATAAGCTCAAAGGCGCGATAATCTGATCATACATGCCGCCGTCCAGGTGGTGTCCATGTAAAAGAAGCAGCGGCGCGCCCTGCCCTAATTTACTATAATAAAGCACATTGCCATTAACTTTTTCTTTCATCGTTGATCCCTTTCATTAGCCTCAATCAGCTTTTGATCAGAGCCCCGTGCTTTTTTATGTTCATGCCAAAGGCTTTTGACAATTGTCTTGAGAATCAAATAATTGGCCTTAAAGTTGTCCGGGATCATCTTAAAGTTAAAGTTATGAACCATGCTGTCCTTGCGCTGCCAGTAATGGTAGAGCGGCGCACTTTCACAATAAAAGCCTTCAGTCAAAGCCAGATACTGGACGTTAAAGATTTGGTCCTCCATAAAAGCCAGGTTGCCCATAAAATGCAAATCGTTGTGCTTAACAACAGAGAGCTTATAGCCCTTGTTCCAGGTATAGCCTTTAACCGGTGTAGCTAAAAAGTGATTATCAAATAATGAACCCAAGGGATTGCATAACAATTGATAGGTGCGCAGCTTGCCTTTCATGCCGTTAACTTTCTTTTTAGTTGCAAGAATTGAGCCCGGTTTATGCTCATAATCGAGCCAAAAACCACATGAAACCATCGCTGCGTCCGGGTGTTCATGGAAAGCACGGACAAAAAAGTCGGTGTAGCCCGGATCGACCCAATCATCACCATCATGAAAAGTAAAATAAGGCGTATCTACGTTGCTGATGCCGACATTGCGGGCTTCGGAAAGTCCGCCATTAGGTTTGTTGATGATTTTCAAGTATCGAAAATCACTACGGTAACTTTCTGCAATTTTCCTCGTGTTATCAGTTGAACCATCATTCACAATTAACAATTTGAAATTCGGATTATCTTGTTTAGCTAAGTGGTCCAATGCTCGTGCCAAATACTTTTCAACATTGTAAATTGGCATAATGACAGTTAATTCAGGTTGCTGAATCATCGCTACCTCCTTCATTGTTTTTTATTATACCATCTTAAATATTAAAAATATCGTAAACCGTGCGCTAACTAACTCTAATTTAAACTTTTGTCATGCTCATCTAGTATAATGAGGAAGTCAAAAAAGGAGTTGATTATTTTGATGAAAAAAACATCAATTATTTCAATGATAATGTCGTTAATACTCAGTATTTTGGGTTTCAGTATCATGCCAAAACAGGTGCAAGCAGATGACCTGCCGCTTATTTGTTTAGGGACATCCCTAACCAGCAGTCAGCGTGACGGCACCGTCAAGACGCTAAGCGCACCGCTCAATGGTGCCAGCTATCAGAGCACTACCATTGACGGTAGCGATCTGGTTAAATACCTCAATCCTTCTGGTTCTAACTTCACGACTAGTTCGGGAGTTTGGTCCAGCGCAATGATTCAAAAAACGGCGCAGGGCAGGGGAATTAACGTGAAAATCCTTGATTATCAAGGCCGCAATAATATCACTACCATTACCGCCGACCAGTATAAAAACGCCGCACTAACTGCCGGCATTGCCGATGCCAACATTTACGTAACCAGTGCCGTCCCAATCGACGGCTCCGGTGCTCTGGCAGGCGTTTATGCTGCTTACAGCAAAACCGGCGAAGTTTTAAATCAAAGTCAGGTCAACGCTGCGCAAGATGAAATGGGCACTTTAAGTCAAATTACCAAAGAAAACAAAGATAAAGACGGCTACAGCGACGCCCAACTCAATCATGCCGTTGCCGGGGCCAAACAGGAAATGGGCAAGATCGGCAATAACATTACCAATAGCCAAATTGAACAAATTGTTAATAACCAAATTAACATCAATCACTTGGGCGACGTGATTAACAACAATCAAAAGCAAGCAATCATTAAGGTCTTAATTGAGGTCCGCAACTCAGGTGCGTTAAAAGACAATAAATTTAAGGAACAGGCCGGCGCCTTATCTGAGAATATCAAGCAAAATGCCAAAGGAATTTTTGACAAAATTAATACACCGGAGAATCGCAATTGGCTGCAGCAATTTTTCCACAATGTTGGTAATTTCTTCAATCAGCTTTTTGCCGGGGTCATGTTCATTGTTCCGCGCAGCTAAAATAAAAAGGACTAGCTTCAAGCTAGCCCTTTTTATTTTGTCCTACATTTGATCCATAAACTGGTTTAAAGCGTGATCGACAAACTCATTGCCCCGATTATTGGCATGGCCTTTGGTCCATTCGAATTTAGTGTTGGTAAACTGATCAAGCAAGTGATCGAGCTTTTGCCAACAACCCAAATTGGCAATTTCACCCGGCGTGCTTTTCTTCCAACCGCGCTTTTTCCAGCCTTTTAACCAGCCTTTAGTAATTGGGTTCAAAACATACTGGGAATCAAGCACAAACAAGAGACTTTGGTGATTAAAGCCTAACTCCAGCAGCTTTTGAAGGGCTTCAATTAAAGCTGTTAGCTCCATTTTATTATTGGTTGCGCCGAATTCACCATTGGCCGCCGTCGCCTGCTTTTTTGCGCCTTCTTCTTCCCATTCGATCAAATAAGCCCAGGCTGCCTTATCGGTTTGCTTAACATGACCGCCTTTATAGTTGCCGGTATTGCGCGTGCCGCCATCGGTGTAAATTGTGGCAAAAAAGGCCGCGGTTTGCCCCGCTGATGAGCTTACCGCAGGACTGGCACCTACATCTTTCTTAGCTTTCGCCGATTGCTTTTTTAGGGAGTGCGCTTCACGCTGAATTTTGGCAACTGCCTGCTCCAGCGAATCTTCGCCTTTTTGAAAAACCTGCTTAATCGTTTCCTGATCCAAATTCAAATAATCGGTGGCGTCAGTGACCTTCGTGAACGATTTATATTCGGCGTGCGGATAACCATCAACCTGCTCTTTGGCCGCTTCCCAAGAACGATAAACACCGGGCTTACGCCCTTTTTTTACTGCATAAAATTTCATATGTCCCTCAATCACTAAAATCTTGTCGTCAATGTTAAAATATAGATAGTTTTATTTTTAAGGTGGTATTATGTTCTTCAATACAAGAAAATATAAAGAAGAAGCAGAGAAGAACCGTAAGTACAATCTATCAAAAGAGCCCAGTCACTTCAACATGCTGTGCTTAGCTGTTCTTGCCACGATCGCACCCTTGCGCATTTTTTTGCGTTTGCACAAAAGAAGAGTCGAGGACCTGGCCACAATTGAACCAAAAGTCGGAGCATTTGAGCAGGTGCCAATCATCTACTTTCACGGCTTTCGCGGCGGCGATTACACCACGAACGTGATGGTCAAGCAAGCCTTAAAAGATAAGGGTAATCCCAAGTTTCTCAAAGTAACGGCTGATTTGTGGGGCAACTTTAAGCTGGAGGGCACCTGGACGGGCGATCGCCATCCGCTTGTTCAAGTCGTTTTCCGGCAACGGATCGTGGGCGTTTACGCGATTGACTATTATTTACGTTTTATCTTGCCCTTTTTAGCTAAAAGATATCATTTCGAGCATTATTCTGCAATTGCGCACTCTCTGGCCTGCCCTTGTGTCGTCCGCACCGAAATGCGCAAGTCCCGGAAAAAGAACTTCCCGCATTTAGATAAGTGCGCTTTTATCGCGGGGCCTTTTGATGGCGTTACCTACATGGGCGACATCCCTAATGTTAATGAACTTAACCGTAACGGCCGACCAGCTGTTATCAACCCGCACTACCTTTATTTATTATTTCGGCGCAGACGCTTTAATTCCAACATTTCTGTTTTGAATATCTATGGTAATGTCTTAGATAATACTAACAGCGATAAGTTCATTTCTGTTATCTCAGCTAAAAGCATTCGCTATATTCTGGCACCACACGCCAAATCTTATCATGAAGTTGAAATTCGGGGTAAAAAATACGCTGAACACAGCTGGATGCATGACAACCCGCTGGTAATCAATATTATTGATAAATTTATTGGACTTAAAAAATAATCTTTTTGTTTTTGGAGGAACTACGTGATTCTACTCCGCGATATTATTCGCATTATTATTATTACCAACACTATATTAGCTTTCTACATTGTCTTTCACCGTCGGCGTTCAGTCTCAACAACTTGGGCTTGGTTAATTATCTTATTGGTTTTACCAGTTATTGGCATTATTTTGTACGGCTTTTTTGGGCGAGGTATTTCACAGGAAAATATCTTCGCCATTAATAAGCAGCACCATATCGGGTTGCGCAATGTGCAAAAGTCAATTACCAAGGCTCCGAGAAAGACCAGTCCCTCAGACACCTCGGGTAAAGCGAGCATGGTTGTCCGCTTTTTTGACCGTAACAGCGAATCGCCGCTCAGC
>CALYQE010000101.1 GCA_945281075.1 uncultured Lactobacillus sp.
GTTCTAGTACTCACTGATTTAACAACCATCTAAAACCGATGCTTTATCATCTTTTCTTAATGTTGTTGTCAATACCAGTCGACTAGATCTTGATCAATATAATAGAATTGCGCTTCTTCGGGAACAACCAATAAATCCGAAGATGTGAATTCAATTAAAAGCAAGACCAGTTTCATCTGTTCAACCAACTTGGCCAGCTCAGCCAAGCTGGCACGATCAAGATAATGAGTAATATTGCACATTACTGGAATTGCCTTCAAATTACAAGTCTGATGGATTTTTAAAACCGTTTCTATTATACCATAGGGCCCTTCTAGCGCCTTTTGATTTACATGCAACGCAAAGACTTTCAATAACCGTTTTAAATCTTCATCGAAACTGACTTCTAGCGGAATGTCTTCCAATAGCAATGAATCTGATATCGCTATTTCTAGTTGACTATAGGCACTAAGAATTTGACTCCGACTATCTTCAGTCAGGCTTTCCAGATAACACTTTTCAATGTTTGCTAAATATTTTTTGGTCACATCTCCGCTTAGCAATGGATCACCAACAAAGCTGAATGTTTTGGCAATGTCCAAGCTGCCATAGGAATCAGTCATACATCTTAACAGTTCATTCTTATTTTGCAGGCCCTTGATAATATCTTGGTAAGCGATTGGACTGCTTGTGGCAATTATCTTTAATCCTAGGTTAGAAAACGACCATTTTTGATGCGTTAAATAAGATAAAATCATAAAATCACCGTCCGATCTGAACTATTGCGAACATCTTTTAGCGGTTCTCCAACCAAAAAATGCATATCGTTATATTGCTTTTCCGTGACCATTAGAGACTGAACAACGCCACCCCGTGGTAAGAACTTTTTAACTCTTTTTTCTAAAAAGCTAGCTGTTTGCCGTGTGACACAGACACGAACGTAAACTGAATACTGCACCATTAAAAAGCCCTCGTTAATTAATTTTTGACGAAACTGCCTGTATTCTTTTCTTTCCTGTGCCGTTTCTGTTGGCAAATCAAACATTATCATTAAGCGCATTATTTGGTACCTCATTGACAAGCCCCATTTCCATTTTTGGCAACTCAGAATGCACATTGCTCATATAGTTCAAACAGTCATGAGCATAACGATTAATTGCATTGGTTAATAAAGTCTTTTCCCCATTAAATTTAATTTCTAAACTCAAGAGCTCTACCAAACCGTATTTAATATCGGGGGTTAAATCTTGAATATTTTCATGCGCTTTTACCCAATAATCAACAAAGGGGCGAAAAGGCTCCATGAGGTCCGACGATAAATTAAATTGATTTTCGTCAGAATGATGATGAATGCCTAAATAAGTGAGGTAGCCACTTGCCACTATTTCGCGACTAAAACTTGACAATAAAATGGCATAGCCATAATCGAGTGCAGCGTTAATAACATTTTGATCACGTCTGACAAAGTTTGGACTAAATAAGGTCAAAAAGTATTTTCGGGCCGCTACCGCTTCGCGATTAGTGGCATCATTTACTTCTAGCTGATCAAGCTCTGTTTGCACCGGTGCAATATCTAACCCGTAATTGGCCAAAATCATTATTTGGTTCGTAATCTTCTGATTAACAATCTCTGTCCATAGGCTTTCTTTTCGCTCACTTGGCCAGCTGAATTGCTGCTTTAATTTACTGCTGCTTCTGGTTTTTGGATAATAATTGACGGTTTCGGTCACTGGTTCGTCTTTATCATCAACAAAAATAACCTTAGTTTGATTTTGCGCCAACTTGCTGATTAATGCGCTAGAAATTACCGCTTGCGTGGTTGAAACTAGCAAAAGATTAATATCGTCGATTGGTATCTGATTAATCCCATCACGTGTTTGAACAATCATCATTCTCGTTGAATAGGTCATTTTCGCGTGCTGAGTAATAATTACTGATCGCCATCCCATGTTTTTTTCTCCTTGTACATTTACAAAAAAATGCTATACTTTGCTTATCGGGTCGCTCCCGATTGATGATTCTAGTCATCACTGATTTAACAACCAGATTTAAAATCAAGCGATGCGTTTTTGACGCAGAGTTTCAACGCGATACTTTTGTATCGTCCTGCCTCAGCTCTATAGCGGAGGTTTTTTTGTGCACTAAAAAAGGGAACTAAAACCTTAGCTCCCTTTTTGGCTTATAAATCTGTAATTTTGACCCTTTTTTGGAACAAACCAGTTGGAGATTGGAAAAGCAATTGCGCTTCTGGCGTGAGGGTTATTCCGGAAGCAGTTTGCATTTGACCAAATGGCGTTTTGATGCCCAATTCCTTGAGGTTGCCAAGGACAAGATTATCATGTAATCCATTTAGAATTTGCGTCAGCATTTCCTCTTTCTTGGCAGTTGTCAGTTCAACGAATTTAGCTCTTCCTTTATGCAGACCAGCCCTAAAGTTATTCGTGTCAAACAATGGCAGATACTGATCAACCTTGGTGAGAATTTCATCAAAGGCTTGGATTAGCAGTGCATCCCTATCTTCATCCAGCTTAAAATGGTGCGTAACAATTCTCATGCTTTCCGGTGAAAGTGTCAATTGCTTAGCATTACTCATGTAGCTCGCCGAATTAAGCATAAACTTGCGCTGACCATCAAGAACGACTTGCTTAGACAAAACGCGCCCTTTCACTACTTCAAAGCCCTTAATTCCTCGCTTTTTTACGCCTTTTTGATCGAATAATACCAGTGGTTCCAGCACTTTTCTTAAGGCTGCATCATAGTTTCCTGATTTTTGTGCCTGTTGCAACTTTGCCAAAGCACGCATTGGAACACCAACGACTTTGTAGACTGCTCCTTTAGTTTTTTCAATCCTGATAATCGCCATATAGGCATCGGCATTGCCGCTATAGCCACCATAAATTGCCGTTGACAGTTTTTCCCCTTTAGGAATTAGCTTACGGGTATTGGCAGTATCGCGATCAGATCGCGGGTAAAGCGTCATATTAAACATGTTGCTGTTTTCCGTGGTCGTTTCCCGCGATACCAAGATGTATTTAAAATTATATGCTCGGCGCAATGACTCAAAAATGTCCGGATGCTTATGAAAGACGATCTTGCCTTGCTCGTCCTCCTTAATTTCCTCCTGCGCTTTTCTTTTCTCATTGTCCTTTTGCAGCAGGGGCCATAAAAAGCTGAAGGCCTTTTTTTCCTTTACCGCGTCTTTTTGAAGTTGCGGATCACTGCTAAATTTCTTGAATTGCCCATAGACAAAATACGGACGGAACTTCGGGTATACCTGATATAAGAAGTTCCCGCAGACAGCTGAAAGATAAGCATCAATCGCATGATGATAATCATTAACCTCACGGCTCTTATACAGCTTTAACCGTTCGCGCATCGCCGAATTATCGCTCGCCTTAACCGTGATAATTTCTGCTTTTGGGTATTTATTTTGTAAAATAACCGCCACTAACTTGATCACTTGACTTGTTTCAACCAATTGCCGGTTAATAAAGCCTGCTATTTGATACGGCTTTAAATGATCAGGATCAAGGAGCAGATTATCAAGTTTGTGCTTACTGATTAAGCCCAGTCTATTCCATTTGACCCACATCTCCTTGACAGTAATTTTTAAATCTGCGACAAGATTATTGGCAAAATGTTTAAACGGCACATCATTAGATTTTTCAGCATTCAATGGCTTAGCAACCAGAACCCGGTTGTCAAAAGAATCGTCTTTAACCAGGGACTGCGGCAAAATATGATCAATTTCATAATACTTAGTAATATCGTCAAAATCAATTTTTTGCCCCGTATAAGCGTCACGTCCGCCTTGAATAAAGTAAAGAAAGTACTTGTCTTTGACCAGCTTTCTGCTAGTCATTGCATCTTGCAAGTTCGTAGTCAGAGTCTGGTCAACTAATTCCTGTGCTGTTTCCTGATAAGCCTTGAGTAGCTTCGTTCCCCTTACTCTTGACAATTGCGGATCAGCAGCCGCCTGCCGCGTAAACTCAATTGCGAACTGAGCCGGCTCTTTACCGCCAGCTGCTTTAACCACATCGTCAACAACCTTGACCACTTGCCTAATTGCTTTTTTATTAGCTGGTGAAGTATAGGCCTCGGCCAAAATATCTTCAACCCCGTTTTTCTTTACCACGGACTGATTTCCTTGGTCAATCTCTTGCTTAAAGTCAGGCTCAGTAACAATCTGCATAAAGTTCTTTTGACTGTTCCAAAGTTGATCCATAATACTAGAACCATTTTGATCCTTGAGAACGGTCAGCAGCTTACGTGACAATCTGCCCCAACCTTGCAATCTCCAAGTAGAGAGCGCCTTAAATTGTGTCGGAGTCAGCCAGGTAATTTCGCGCAGCTTTTCCTGAAAGATTTTTTTATCCTCAAAAATTGACGACCACTCAATTATCTTTTCAAAGTCTTCTTGGTAAGCTGGATCAGCCAACTCTTGGTCAAAGGCCTTAGAGCTCTTCAAATGATAATAACTGGATAAACTAGAATTGAATTTAGCAGGATCAGCCAGGCCCTCAACGCAATCTGAGCCCAAATTGGCACTTGTCCAATTTTTAAATCGCTTGGCACTAACCGTTAAATTCTGTTCAAACAAGTCGCGATAAGCCTTTTGCTTAAGCCAGACGCTAAGACGACTGCCATTTACTTTGACATTATTTAATTCATTTAAAACAGTAAACTTTTGATAAAGCAAACTATTAGCCGGCAACACATCTTCACCTAAGAGATAGGTATCCTTAATGGTCATACGCTTAATGAAACGGTTGGCCGATTCTTCCCGCTCAACCTTATCTTCAAAATTCCAAGGAGTAATGGCACCCGCACTTTTCCGCACCATCCAGGCAAAGTTGCCAGTTGAAGTCGCCTGCTGTTCTTGCTGAGTGACCAAAGGACCAACATAATATGGCACCCTGAACCTGATTAATTCATCGAGCTTATATGGCGCCTGTTTACGATGCGCTTCAACCGGGTTGACTTCAGCCAGAAACGGATAGTACTTACTCTGGTTGGCAATGATGCGATCAAGCTCAATTTGATGAAGCTGATAAGGAATAAAGCCGTTATGATTCGTACGCTGCTTGGGCATGAACTCGTCCAACTCAATTTCTTGCCGAATTTGGTCGCTTGCAGCAGAATCATCTAGGTTGGCCTTAACTTGCTTGTAAAAGTCTTCTTTACTCAAGATGTTTTTGGTTTTAAGCGCCTTTTTCGCCGCCAGCAATTTACCGTGACGATTGTTAACGTAAAGATCATATGCAAGATCCAAAAGCTTGGCTTTTTGCTTGTCATCGTGATGCTCAATTACCGTCTTAAGCAATCGGTAATCAGAAGCATGCTTTTGGTATTTATTAACCATTGAAGCGGATAAGCTTTCGCCTTCATCAACTAGCTCGCTTAAAGTAATCGCACTAAACAAGTTTCTAATTGCGGCCACAATTGTTTGTTCAGCTTCATCGAGCTTCGTTATCAGTACGTCCAATTTTTCATCGGCATCCGCATCGGACAATTTAAATTCCCACGCACCTTTATCGTTTTTATCGATGTCTTTATCCAAAATCGTTTCAAACTGCGTCTTGTAACCCATAATTGCATTCGCAATTTGCTTGGCAACAGTTTGGTCGCCCTTACTGGTTGAAGTAGTTAGCAATTTGGCGATCTTTTTAACTTTATCCAGCTTGTAGATCGTATGATCCACATCTTGGCCCTTAATTACCGCCTCAATTTTGGCAGCATTTTCGACTGCAAAGCAAACCGCCACGTTTTCATTGTCGGCTAGCAAGCCAAAATTATCATTAAGGGTGTTCAGAAACGGCTCAACTGCAATTTTTGAAGCGTTAAAGTCACTGACTGCAGTATCCTGTAAAAAATTACCGCGATACTTGACGATGTGGTGCATGGCAATAAAAATCGCCCGCAAGTCAAACTTGCGCTCCTCAGTCATTAAAGCCTGGCGCAAATGATAAACCGTTGGATATTGTTGATAAAAGGCGGCATCTTCTTTGGCCGTTGGAAAAACAATCGCTTGATATTTTTGCCGATCATGGTCTAAAGGCGAAACCCAAGACTGGTGCAAGCGAACAAAGAAGCTCGGATCTACCTGGGCCATTTCTGCGGCAAAAATTTCTTCGAGCAGTTTAAGGCGCCACTTGCGCCGTTTGAGACGCCGGCGTGTTGTCCGAAAGCTGCGCCGTTCAGCCGCTGAATGTCCCTCCTCGAATAAATGTGAGCCAAGTGCAGTTTTGCCCCGTAACTTCAATAATTTGTTTTTCTTATCGGTAACTGCCCAGCCACATGAATTGGTCCCAATATCGAGACCTAAAATGTAATCACTTTTAACCTTAGTCATATTCTTCTCCTGAAGCACTTTCATTACTATAAGAATAACGCAAATTGCCTGATTAAGCATTAAAAAAATAAAGCTGGCGGCTCTTAACCGCCAGCTTGCAGCCTGCTTATTTCTGTGACTTTGCTTTAATTGTTGCAGCAGAAGCCTGAAGCAGTTCTTCTTCTGCGGGCGTCAAAGTCAGCTCAATTTGTTTGACAATCCCTGCACGACCAACAATTGCCGGATATGACAAATAAGTACCGTATTTTTCTTGGTAATTAGATACTGGCAGTTCAGTGCGCGCATCGCTTTCGATTGTTTCAACTAGGCGCGTTGTGGCAGCAGAGATGCCGTAGTTAGTGTACTGTTTGCCTTTATAAACGGTTTGCCCGCCAAACTTAATTTCTTCATTTAAATCTTCCAGTTTCCACGGTTGACCTTTAGCCAATTCAACAATTGGTTGATCAAAAACTTTGACCGTCGACCAGGCGGTAAATTGTGAATTGCCGTGTTCACCTAAGTTAAAGCCCTCAACTGAGCGGGGATCGACTTGTAAACGCGACCCAACCGCACGCTTCATTCTGGCCGTATCAAGCAATGTCCCCGTGCCAATTACGTGTTCTTTTGGCA
>CALYQE010000102.1 GCA_945281075.1 uncultured Lactobacillus sp.
AATTTGAGCGATAAACTTCCGGTCTTCTGCTTTAACATGCAAGTGTTCTTTTTTTATGGTCCATTTCACTAAATCGGGTATATCTTCAAAGTGATAGTAAAATGTTGGTCTGATTCGGTTAGTTAGCGTTAGTAGTTGCATAACTGTTACTTTGTCAAGTGGCTTTTTACGCAATAATTCTTTTAAAGCTTTTGAAAAAGCTCTTTTTGTTTGCAAGGTAATTTCTGTAATCTTCATATTTCAAATGGCCCTTCTGCAATTATTTAATATTAAATTTAGCTGACACTCACTCACTTTTACTTAAAATAATTGGATTATGTTAAGTATATCTCTAAAAAGTATAGTTTGTTTTTTACTGAGCAAGCTAATTTGAAAATATTCTCTATTTCCTGCAACTTAAAAAAGATAACTAGTCTGGTATACTACGTAGCTTTGATTAAAAAAATTTTAAAGTATAGATAAGCCAGGCAGTTTTGGATTGAGAAAGTATACTATAAGATTCTTTCATAACATTAAATATAAATGATTGATCAAAGAAAAAAGGGACTTACCAAAGTACATCAATTTTATTTTTTTGACAAAACTTAAGCGTATCTTTAGGTGGTTTTTTGTCCGTAATAATAGCTTTAAAGAGTTTCAGATTACCAGCTTTAATAAAGTCGCTTTGGTCAAACTTGCTGCTGTCCATGAGAAGAATGCTCTCTTTAGCATTAGCAATCATGGCTAAGCGAAAGTTGGCCTGCTCTTTGTTCGTGATATAGACACTATCATTTAAGAGGCTGCCAAAAGAAACAATTGCTAGATTAGTGTTGTAATTATTAATTTGTTTGATAGTGTCGCTTCCAACTGTTCCACCAAAGTTTCTTGGGTTATGCCCTCCAAGAGTGTATAAATTAACGTTTTCGAGTCGACTAAGCTTATATGCATGCAATAGTCCATTGGTAATAAAAACCAACCTGTTTTTTCTTACTAAAAAATCGGGTATAAAGCTTGTGGTTGAACTTGAATCTAAAAATACTGCCATATTATTGGTAATGAAAGCAGATGCTTTTTTGCAAATTTGCTTTTTTTCTATATTGTTTTCTTGTTCTCGAAAAGTATATGGAAATTCCAAGTTTGCTTTACCTAGCAGACTAACGTAGCCAAATTTTCGTGATATAAGATTTTGCTGTTCAAGTAATAGTAAATCACGTCTAAGTGTTGATTGGCTCACGTAAATTTTAGTGGCTAATTCAGAGGTCTTAATTTTACCTACAGAATTAAGAATTTCCATAATTTGCTGCAATCGAATATCTTTGAACAAAATTTTATCTCCTTACTTCAATGATTTTTTCTTTAAATTGACTAAATATGAATAAATTATCTCTTAAAAATGAACAAAATTCAAAAAGGGTGAAACATATTGAAAATCAAATACATAGTTAATACAATTGTTCATGAAACCGGTTTCCAAGACTAAAAAGATATCACGAGAAGTTAACGTTTATGAAAGGAATTAAAGCAGTTGGCTAATTTATTGAGGGCAATCAACAGTTTCACGTTGGGAAACTCAGGTAAAGCAATCATAGAGAACATTTCGAATAATCAATTGCTCTATTCCATAATTTTTTTAGGATATGGATTGTTATTGATATATGCGAGAGCTATTTACTTATTTTACATTCCAAAGTCAATTGGAAAGTTAGTATCAAAAAATCGTGAACTAGGTATAGATGAAATTTATCAAATTTGGCTCAAAAAGAAAAGAGCTCTGAGTTCATTTATAGTAGTTCCGACAAAAAATGAGATCTGGGTTCAAAAATTAAATTCAACAAATGGAAATTATGAAGTTTTGCTTTTTAATAAAAAGAATAGTTATCAGTCTGAATATGAATTGCTTACCAATATTTACCAAAAGAATAAAAATGTGAAGTGCTGCTGATTGTTTGAAATTAAAAAAACATAGGAGAATTGACCGTGAAGAAAAAATTGATATACGTTTGTTGCGGTACAGGAATTGCAACGTCAACAATTTTAAATAGAAAAGTTACAGAAATAGTATCCGAATTAAAAGTACCATATGAAATTGTTCAGTGTACTGTAGCAGACATTCCTGCAAAGGTAGCAAGTAGAAAACCCGATGTAGTGGTGTCTTCGACCATGATTTCTGCTGCCATTGGAAGTGTTCCAGTCGTTTTAGGCCAGTCCCTTCTAACTGGAATTGGAAAAGAAAAAACAGTTTCTGAAATAAAAGAGCTATTACAAGATTAAGGACGGAAGTGATGAAGTAATGCAATATGTACTAAACTTTTTCCAGTATATCGTTAATCTGGGTGTCAGTGTAATGATGCCAATAATAATTACTGCCTTAGGCCTTATTTTCGGCAAAAAGTTAAGTGTAGCATTTAAAGCAGGCTTAACAGTTGGAATCGGATTCGTTGGCATTAATGTGATGTCAGGAATGATGATGAGCTCAATTTCACCAGTTGTTAATGCACTTGTTAAACAATATCATTTTCACTTGGTTGCTACAGACACAGGGTGGCCTGTGGCTTCATCAATTGCATGGGGCACGCCGGTAGTACCCTTTGTTTTTTTGGCTATTATTTTAACCAACATAGTGATGATTGCATTTAATTGGACAAAAACAATGGACATCGATATATGGAACTATTGGCAACCTTTGTTTACTGCAAGTGCCTTATATTTAACTACTAAAAATATGTTTATAGCAGTTATTAGTGCAGTTATCAACATGGCAATTATCTTCAAGTTGGCGGATTTTACGCAAAAAGATGTTGAAGAGAATTTGGGATTGGAGGGTGTATCCTTTCCCGGCTTACAAACAACAAGCTGGGCTGTATTAGGTTACCCCCTAAACTGGTTGCTAGACCGAATTCCTGGCGTAAATAAGATTAGCTGGACTCCTGAAAAACTGCAAAAACATCTTGGCATCTTTGGTGAACCAATGATGATGGGCTTAATTATCGGCGGAGCTATGGCAGCTGTTGCCAGGATGTCACTTGCTAAAGTTTTAACTACTGCTGTGGCAATTTCAGCAAGCTTGGTTCTGATACCGCGAATGGTAGCAATTTTGATGGACGGTTTATCGACAATTTCAGAAGCGGCTCAAGAATTTATGCAGAAACGGTTTAATGGTAAAAAACTATATATCGGTATGGATGCAGCATTGGGAATTGGTAATCCTTACATTCTTACATTGGGATTAATCATGGTCCCAATTACAATGATCTTAGCTTTTATACTGCCAGGTAATAAGGCAATGCCGCTTGCGGACTTAACTGCGTTGCCATTTTACGTAATTTTTGCGATTGTGCCATCAAAAGGGAATCTGTTTCGGGGAATCATTATATCATTGTTCATTTCAAGTATCACTTTGTACATGTCGAGTCTTGCAGCACCACTGCTAACTAACTTAGCCTTATCGATAGGCTATCACGTTCCATCAGGTATTTCTCAAATCACTTCATTGGCTATCGGGACGCAATGGTATTCGTGGATCACGTATTATGTATTGAAATTTATCGTTGGCCTTATTTAAGATGGGGAGTTGAAATAAAAATGATTCATTTAATTTGTCCTAATCCAGCAATTGACCGTACTTTGCTTTTTGAAAAAATAGTTCGTGATAAGCCTAATAGGCCACTAAAGTTAAAAGAAGTGCCCGGAGGTAAAGGCTTTAACGTGGCATATGCTTTGAATTTCGACCAAGATGTTAATTTTAAAATTCACACGATTCTTGGTGGAAAATATGGGGAAAAATTTATTCAGTTAGCAGACAGTTACCATTATCCAATTGTTAAAACAGATGTAAAAACAAATACGCGTTTGTGTCATATTTTGGTTGATAAAAGTGACCGATCACTTGTTTTATCACAAGAATATGGATTTAAGCTCAGCAGCACGCTTTTTAATAGCTTCACTAACACTCTCATTAATAGTGTAAAAAATGGAGATTACATTGTTTTTTCAGGTTCGCTAATGAAAGGCATGCCAAAAACATACATTGAAGATGTTTACAAAGAACTTTTAAATCGTGGCATTAAAGTCAAATTAGTAGTTGATACAAGTGGGGAGCCGTTGAGAAATGCCTATAAAATAGCTCCTTACATGATTAAAATCAACGATGAAGAGATTTACGATATTTTTCCAGATAAAAAATTATCGTCTATTGATGACTATTTGCTTCTGCTGCAATTTGATATCAACCCGAAAATCAAAAACTTCATTATTACCCTAGGAGCTAAGGGAGCTGTTGGCAGAATTGGCAGCAAGTATCTTTATGGCTGTTCAAAACCAATTGAGGTCAAGAATCCCAATGCTAGTGGTGATTTTTTCTTGGGCAGAATGATGCATGGAATCTCCATTGATCAAAGTCCATCTGAAACTCTTCGTCAGGCACTTGCATTTTCAACTAGTAACGTTGAAAATTGGTTCCCTGAAGTAAGTAAAAAGCAGCTGGAAAAGACAATAAAGGAAATTGAAATTAATGATTTAGTAGTGGGAGATGATAAATAATGAAGGCGTTAGTAATTACTGCGAAAAATAAGCTGGAACTGCAGGAAATGCCGCTTCCGGAAATTAATGATTATCAAGTACTGATTCACGTGGCTTATGCTGGCATTTGCGGTTCAGATTTACCCAGATATTATGAAGGGAAGGTGCATAAGTTTCCACAAATTCTAGGGCATGAATTTTCAGGTACCGTGGAAAAGATAGGCAGTAAAGTTAAAAACGTGAACATTGGAGATAAGGTTTGCGTTGCCCCGCTAATTCCTTGTGGGAATTGCGTAGAATGCAGGGCAGGGCTGCCATCAATGTGTACCAATTATACTTTTATTGGTTCCAGTGTGCCAGGTGCTTTAGCTGATTATGTAGCTGTTCCTGCTCAGAATTGTCTGATTTTGCCCAACAAGGTTTCATTAAAAACTGCAGCCACTATTGAGCCACTAACTGTTGCAATTCATGGCATTGAGCGGGCACAATTTAAGGCTGGTGCAAATGTGTTGGTCTTGGGTGCTGGGGCTGTTGGTTTAATGGCTATTATGGCATTAAAAGCGCGTGGTGCAGGTAAAATTACAGCAGTTGATGTAAAAAATTCCAATCTTAAAATTGCTCAAAAATGTGGTGCAGATATTGTTATTAACTCAGCTGAAACTGACTTGGAAAAGTATTACCAAAACCACCAGCTGTTCGATGCTGTTTTTGAAACTGCTGGCAATCCAATCACCCAAGTTGAAGCGATTAAGTATGCCGATAAACGTAGCCAAGTTGTTTTTATTGGTAAAACTATTAGACCGACAACTTTTCAATACCAAGAGTTCGAACAAATTTTACGTAAAGAACTTGAAATAACGGGGTCCTGGTTGTCTTTTTCAGCACCATTTCCTGGCTATGAGTGGCAGGCAGCTATAGATTATCTTGCTTCTGGGAAAATTGACACTGAACGACTCATTAACAAAACTTTTACCTTAGAAGAGAAAGAAAAAGCATTTGATACT
Source organism: uncultured Lactobacillus sp. (assembly GCA_945281075.1). GTDB lineage: Bacteria > Bacillota > Bacilli > Lactobacillales > Lactobacillaceae > Lactobacillus. Next base: position 5,502 of record CALYQE010000102.1, read on the forward strand.
TTACGCGACCGAAACTCAGGTGCAATTAAAGTAATGTATAAGATAAGTTAATATAAATGGAGAAATAAAAAATGTTATACCAAAGTGAACGTGAAAAACTTGCTAATTTTGTTAAGAATATGTACGAACGTAAAGTGACCAACTCTGCTGGTGGGAATGTCAGTGTAAAAATTGATGAAAATCATTTTATTATGACTCCTAGGTTAATGTCAGAAGAATTTCACTGCAATTTACGGCCTGACCAGATTTTGGTAATTGATCGAAATGAGAACGTAATTGAGGGTGACGGAGAAGTTACTCGCGAAGTTAATATGCACATGGCTTGCTATGAAGAAAATCAGGAAATTGGGGCAGTTGTCCATGCTCACGCCTTAGAGTCAATGACTTTTTCTACCTTGGGTATCAACATGCCCAATCTGACGGAAGCAACAGAAAAAATTGGCACGATTAGGTGTTTTAAATACCATAAAGCAATGACGATGGATTTAGCCAATGCTGTTCGAAAACAGGTGCGCAAGGATCAACAGGCAACAAAAGCCTATTTGCTAAACAGACATGGCATCTTAGTTACAGGACCAAACCTTGAAAAAGCATATGATATGGCAGAACGTTTGGAATGGAATGCAAAGATTGCAAAAGAAAAGTTTGTATATGAGAAATTATCATAGTAAAAGAGAGTTGGTTCGATGGATTTTAAAAAAATTGTCAGAGCAGATTTAGTGGATGTAAATGTGAAGGTAGATAATGAAGCCGAGCTGTTTAACTACGTCGCAAAAAAGCTTTTAGAAAAAAAGTTGGTAAAACCAGGGTATGCGGCAGCTTTACAAAAAAGAGAAAAAGAATTTCCTACAGGATTAAAAACCAAAAATTTTAACATTGCAATTCCGCATGCTGAACCAGAAAACGTGACTGCTCCTTTTATTTATATTATTCGTTTATCAAAGTCAATAATTGTACGTCAAATGGCTGACAAAGAAAAAATTCAGGTAAAAGATGTCTTTATTCTGGGAATCAAGGATGGTCAAAAACAGGTAGACGTATTGTCAGCTCTGATGAATTTATTTGTTAACGACCAGTTTATAGAAAAATTTTTAGTAGCAAAAAATGCCCAGGAAATCTATGCTTGCGTTGTTAACAATCTGAAAGATGGTGAGTTGTTGAATAATCAGTTTAAATAGCAGAAGGTATCTTTTATTTGAAACATGTCTAGAGTTTAGATTATAAAGTGTTTAGTATCAATTGAAAATTGCTTAAGTATGTATGGCTTTTTTAATGACAAGATAATCTAAAAATAGAAAAACAGCTTAGTCAATTACTAAACTGTTTTTATTATTAGGAAAACTGAAATC
>CALYQE010000103.1 GCA_945281075.1 uncultured Lactobacillus sp.
AATTGTTGCTAAATTAAAGGAAATGGGCAAGTTGCCTGAATCGTGGGATAAGTCAGCACCTCAGATTAGTAAGTAAGTCTAGCTGACATTTAAAAGCGTCTGGGAAAAACCCTAATGAATCAAAGCTTTATTGTACTGAGCCGTAAAAGTTAGATACTCTTACGGCTTTTTCTTGACCTCAAAAGAAAAATGCAAACTAAAAGGCCTGACGCCGATGGAATATCGACAACAGGCTCTAGTTAGCAAGAAATATTGTTTGGCCAATTTTACAGTTCAGTACATAATAAACCATGATTTAATATGATTCTTTCATAAGTAAAAGTCTAAAATTATCTAAAAATGGTCATTTCTCAAACTCTTTTAATTTACCATATATTTATTGTAAAAAGGTCATTTTATCATCAATCAATGTAAAGTTGGCCAATACTCTTTATTAGCAGCGTATAATTCATCTAAAACTTTTTGACCAATATGATAGTCTGGGATTGTCTTATTTAAAACGACGGCTTCTAAAGCCACCTGATATGAACCAGACAGGGCTGCATCTACAGTACGTTTTTCATAAGCCTTTTGCAATTCCATCATTCCTTTATAGAAGGTTGGGATCTTGCCAATGTTAATTGTTTCAGCCCCCATGCTGCCAATGTATGCAGGCACTTCAACAACTGCATCAGTATCAAAATTAGCAATTGCCCCATTATTCTTTTGGTTAACTGTGAACCGCTCACGCGTGTTGTGAATGATTGCGTTGGCGATATCAACAATATAATTGCCATGAACACCAGAGTTTAACGATGATCCTTTGGCCGTGCCTGCTTTTAAAACGCGACGACATTCGTCAAAAATCCGTTTTTCACGGCCTTGCATTACCCAATCGCCACGAGTAAAGTTGACATCCGATTCAGCCATCATTACATCAGGCATTAAGTAATATTGTAAGTAGCAGTTGGGGAAGTATTCTGGGAAGCGCTTAAAGATCGTAATCATTCGTTTATAAGTATCGATCCAGTACTTATCATCAAGCGTTTCGTCATTCCATTGCGCTAACGTGTCGATTTTGCCATCCTCAACGTCTTTGCGTAAGTCTGGCAATAAATCATGACCATTTTCATCAATCATTGAAGTCCACCAGCCAAAGTGGTTCATTCCAAAGTACTTAAAAGTGATATCTTTCAAGTCTTTATGAAAGTATTGCGCAATCGCACCCTCAATTGAAATTGGCATATCACAAATACAAATAACTTTTGCTTCAGGAAATTCGCGGTAAATTGCTTCTGACAAAATCGCTTCTGGATTCGTGTAGTTGAGAATCCAAGCGTCCGGACAAATTTCTTTGACTTTTTTAATGATGTCAATAATTGCTGGAATAACTCTCATTGCAAACGAGAAGCCACCCAAACCGCAAGTTTCCTGCCCGATGACGCCATTACGAATGCAAATTTTTTCATCAATCGCACGCTGTTTATTTAGACCTGGACGAATCTGCATAAAGAGATAGTTCGCACCTTGCAAAGCTTCATCGAGATTAGTTGTATAAGAGACTTTGACCGGTGAGCCTGTTTCTTTGTAGTACATTTTAGTATATTGACCTAAGAGCGATACACGTTCTTCATCAGTGTCATACAAAACCAGTTCATTCATTTCCAGGTCTGCAGATCTTTGCCGTAAAACTTCCAAAATACTTGGTGATTGAGTTGAGCCACCACCGATAATTACAAATTTATTTGCCATAATTATATACCTTCCAGTTTATTTAGTTTTGCGTTGAATGTTGCTTTAAATATTCTAAATACTTGTCTACTTTTTCATGAACTTCTTCAACACCAACTCCCAAAACAATTTGAATATTATTATCCTTTTGCATAATGCCACTAGCACCAGTTTTATGTTTTAACAATTCCATATTCAATTTATTTGCGTCTTTTACATCAACCCGCAAACGAGTATAACAATTAATCATGCTACTAATATTATCTGGACCACCCAAACCAGCTACAATGTTTTTAGTCTGGTTATCAAAATGTTCAGTGGAGACTGAATTATTTTTAGCCTCATTTTCAAATTCAACTTGGTCTTCTTCTTCATCTTCGGTTTCTGCACCATTCAAAAGTGCAGGATCAGCATTCGCACGTCCGATTGTTGGAATGTTAAAGCGTTTGATAACATAGACGAAAACAAAATATTCAAGCAAAGCAGTAACGACGAACATGATCGGAATCAAATACTGATGTCCGAGCCTTGCCGGAAAAGCAAAACTATTAATAATCATGTTAATTCCGGTATCGAACTGAATATCAATTCCTACTAAGTTGGTTAAGAATAAGCTAATACCGTAGACAACTGCGTGTGCTAGCCAGAGAATCGGTGAAAGAAAGAGAAACATGAATTCAAGTGGTTCCGTTACCCCTGCCAAAAACGCAGTTGTTACAGTCGGAATTAAAATTGCTGCAACCTTTTGCCGATTTTTAGGCGTAGCCATTTTCCAGAATGCAAATGCAATTCCGATCGGTAAAGAGATTGAGCCAAAGTTAGACAAATAGCCAATCGAAGGATGCATTGCAGTAATATGACTAGGGTTGCCTAATTCTGCCAACCAAATGTTAAATGCACCGGTATATAACTTACCAGCAATTTTTGCTGTGCCCCCTAACGGAGTATAAAACAATGGCATCCATAAGAAGTGATGCAAGCCTACTGGCAATAGCAACCGATTTAGCAGTCCATACAGGAAAAAGCCAATTGAACCAGTAGTTGACATTACTTTAACAATATCCTCAATCAAAGTGTTGATTGCTGGCCATACATAAGTAATTACAATAGCAAACAAGATAGTTACAAAGACTAGAATAATATAAACTGATTTTGTACCAGCATAAGGTGAAAGATACTTGTGTAGTTTGATATTACCCCATTTATTGACCATCCAACCAACTAAAATTCCCAAGATAATTCCTAAAAAGACACCCATATCAGTAACTTGAACACCAAAGACCATGTTTTGTCCAGTTCCATATAACCCCTGAGTACCTGGCTTTGCTAACCGATGAGTCAGTTGAAGCCATGAATTATTGGCGAATAAAAAGATTAAATAAGTTACTATTCCCAAAATAGCTGCATCAGTCTTGTATTTTGGTTTTGCTAAAGCTGTTGCAATTCCAACACAGAAAATACAGCTTAATTGTCCAATCATGCCACTTGATAAGATATTATAAATAAAATTACCGGTATCTTTAAAAATAGTTGGCATTAAATCTAGCTTTAATATGGCACAAACAGATAAAATGATTCCTGTCACAGCCATGAACATAACTGGTTGAATAATTGCCCGCGAAAAAACATTTGCGGACTTCATAAACTTGCCTTTCACAATTATTACCTCCCTTTGTTAAGTATCAATCGTTACCGCTTTACACAATAGGATAAGGAATAACCTCAATTCCATTATCACGCAGTTGGGCTTTAAAGGTTGAATCGCATAAAATTGCTACTTCCTTAATTCTTGGTACATTAAACGAGGAACCAAAGTAGAGCGTCTCGTCAACAAATGCGGGATGAACCATAAATTCTGTTACTTCATCCTCTTTTAGCCGGTCAAGCACTACTTGAATTTCTTGCAGGCATTGCTTTTGATCAGCATGATATGACTTTTCTAAACTACGAATATGTGGATAATTCATTAAGTCATCAAAGCCCTCAATTTTTCTTTGGAAAGACAAATTAACCTGTTTTTCAATATCATAGCAGTTTCTCACTGGCAACCGATACTTAGTGGATATCCGCTCAGTAATATCTAAATTTTCAGCAAATGAATGAATGTGATGATGGCTATCCAAATGAGTCAACTTTATTCCTTGCTCTAATAAGTAATCAACTTGAGCACACCACTCCTTGTAAATCTCTTCAGGATCCATCGTTTCTCTATGAGCTTCATAACCTGGTAAATGATAAAATTCACCATTTTCGTCAACCAAAGTTTTTACCTTTGTTAGAGGTTTGCCAGTAGTGATATTCAGGTGACACCCAACTCCCAAATCAGGATTTTCTTTTGCAAGCTTAATCGCTTCCTGGCAACCTGGCATATTTGCCATTAATGTTGTTGATGAAACCATTCCATCTTTAAAAGCCTTAATAACACCACGATTTACAGCTAACGAATAGCCAAAATCATCAGCATTAATAATAACTTGCTTCATTCAATCACAGCCTTTCTTTTTTGATTTAATTTTATTAAGCGCTTTCTTTTAACAAAACTAATATAGTATAATTAAAAAGCTTCTACAATATGTCTTTTCCTTTTTGATATCGTTTTCAAAAATAGAAAATATTTTCAGATAGGTTGAAATTATGACACAAATTTTTCAGATCGATCGTTTATTCCCCAATAATAGTCTCCGCTCACAGGACATTCCCATTATTGAGTCAATTATTAACTCAATTACAACTAAAAAATCATTGGATATTCGAACTCTAGCACAAAAGAACTATATTTCCCCCGCTTCGATTAGTCGAATCGTTCGACGTGCCGGGTTCAGTAACTTCAAAGAGTTTATTTTCTTTTTATCCTCGCAGTTCAAAACGGAACCGTTAACTTCTTTTAACAATCTCCCTTTTGTTCACTGTAATCACGGCCCTGAGAAAATCGCAGCTTTTTTTAAAAAAATTCGTCAACAAAAGCGAGTTTATCTTTTTGGAGAAGGGTTTTGCACGATTTTAGTAAAATATGTCTACCGCAAGTTGCTACTCAAACGTATCTATGGTATTGATTTAGATGGAGTGGAAATTTCAATTGCTTCTGATCAAGCACCACACACGTTGATTACTTTTTCCCAATCTGGTGAAAATAAAAATGGTTTAATTAAAATTGCTGGTTGCAAAAAAGACGGCGGTAACATTATCACTATCACTGCCTCAGCAAATAGTACATATGCTTCAGTGGGAGATCTGTCTTTTATCGTGGATAGCGGAACAAATAACCCTGATCCTGAAAACGTCAGCCTCAATTTTTTCTATGGCAACACCATTAACCTACTTGAAAACCTCATTAATCAATACGTTTAAGACTAGTTATACTTAAGACAGTCTGTAACCATTTAAAACTTTTCCAAAACAAAAATCCTACTGAAATCATGTAGTGCTCCTGATAGTCAGGTTAATGTCTAACCTTTTAATTGCTCTTCAATTTTTCAGTAGGAACTTTTATTTTTCTTGGCTTATTCAAGCATAATAATCTAAATTAATTTTGCCAAAGATTAGCTTCATTTGGTCCAGTAAAGGTTTGATTAAGCAAAGAATTTGTTTTTGGATCAAAAGCGATTGTCTGGTTTGGTTTCCAGCGATTAATAAAATAAATCTGTCCGCCATAATCTAATTTCTGCCACTGTGCACTCCAATTGGTTGCTGGAACATGACCATGTTCCACATAATTCTTCATGCTTTCGATATGCAATAGTTCCTTGCTCTTTGCATTCTGAATCAAAAAGTACTTTCCTTTTGGAACTAATTGCCATTTCGAATAGTCTGATGACATATCAGTTAAACTTACTTGATCCTTATTTGGATCAAGTGTCAGATATTTTTTACTAGGAATATTCTGTAAAGTCTTTTTAGGGATAGCATAGCCACCATTCTTTTTGTAGACTCTAAAATAATCAATCGACCAGGATTTAGGAAACGTTGCATTTCCTTTACCAGAACCAGCATCAGTATAGATATTCAAAATTGTACCCATTGGATAATCTGGTGCTTCATTAATTTGACGATATAATTTACCATCATAATAAAACTTTAAGGATCCTGGTTCCCAATCTAAACCATAAGTATGATAGTCTTGGGTTGGATTACCACTTGGCACAGGGTCCTCATGCAATTCCCAATCGGTTTCAAAGAATGGATCATTCCAACCAAAGGCAGCAATTCGCCAAGTTTTTGGCTTACTAAAAAATGACTCAATTACATCGATTTCTGCTGTTTGCTGTGAATGAAACCAGTCATTAGTGTCATTTTGCATACCTACCATCCACCAAGCTTGATGTCCACCGCCACCAACATCTGAAAATTTTGCACGCAATTCAAAATAACCGTATGTTGTAGTATAACCTTCCCAAGTCTTTTGATTACTTAAGATTTGATCGGTACCACTAAAATTATGAACCCAATTTTTATTAAACGACATAATCGCACTAGACTTGACCGTACCATCCAAGGCTGGAGACCATGGTTGCTGATCTTTTGCAATATACTCGATCAATTTGCCATCGGCAAAACGATAATTTGCTTTAGCTTTGCTGGGATCAGAAGCCCAATGAGGTAAATAGTAATCTGTCCATTTAGATTTATCCAAAGTTGGACCATTAAATTCATCATCAAAATCAAGCGTATACCCTGGTTTACTTGGTACAGTTTCGGCTGTAGCAACGGTAGGCAACAGCAAGCCAATTAGTAATAAACCAGCACTTAAAGATATAATTATTGATAATTTCTTCATTTATGTAACCCCTTTCATTGTTGATTACAAAAAATATATCATATTTTTCTAGAAAAGCAAATATTCAAATTTTAAGCCATTTAAACTGAATTATAAAAACGACAATAAACGTACTAATTTAACTCTAGATAAATTTAATAAATATAACTAGCATTTACTAGATTCTAAAGTTGTTAAACCGTTTAACATATTTATGCTATCCTAAATGTATCTTTTTTGTGTACTTGCAATCAGATATACTATTTTTGAATTCGAGGAGAACACAATGAACTATATTATCTCAATCATGCCTTCTCTATTTTCTGGCGC
>CALYQE010000104.1 GCA_945281075.1 uncultured Lactobacillus sp.
TTGACAGCGTTTTCAAAAGCGCATATACTATCGTCGTAGTAAAATATTAATTGAACAAGAAATTTAGAAGGTTCATTTAAACCTGTGTAAGTTATTACACATAGGTTTATTTGGGCCTTCTTTTTTTTGACTTCATTTTGGTAAAGGAGATTTATTATGGATAAAGCAAAACGCTTAAATAATATTTTTGGAAAAGACGGAAAAACAATAATTGTCGCTTTAGATGGATTTGGATTTTCTTCCAATACGGACGGAGTAGATTTTTCCGTAAAAAGTGTTAAAGAATTGCTAAAATATGGACTCAACTGTGCCTTAGTTACCTATGGTCAAGCTCAGCTATTTTCAGAAGAGTTAATTGATGTTCCAACAGTTTTAAGAGTAGATGGCTCGGTCAATGTCTTTGATGATACTGTTCCAGAAACAGCTCAGTTCTTCGACGTTACTGACGCTTTGAAGCTTGGAGCAAGTGGTGTAGTCTGCATGACATTTCCAGGAGCTCCAGGTGGCAGAGAAGAATTTTCTCATAAAATGTTGTCTAAATTGGCCAAACAAGGGGAAGAATGGAATGTTCCAGTGATTGCAGAAACTCTTCCTTGCTCCTACCCCGTCTTAGATAAATATCCGAATTCTAATAATCCGGATTACATTAAAACGGCTGCAAGACTAGGAGCAGAATATGGAGCAGACGTTATTAAGACAAGATTTACTGGCAACGTAAAAATTGATCGCAAAATCGTTGAAAATACGATCCGTCCGGCAGTTGCTTTAGGTGGGCCAAAAACCGACAATAAAACGTATTTTGAATACGTTCATAATTTGATGGAAGCAGGTGTTAAGGGTATTGCTACGGGAAGGAATATTACTCAAGACTCTAATCCAATTGGTAAGGTAGCTGCTTTATCCGCTATTGTCCATGATGGAAAATCGGTTGAGGAGGCGCTGCAGATATATTCAGAAACAAGATCTTAATTTCAAAAATCAATAATTTTCTTTAATAAGAATTAAACCATGTTTATAGCTTAATAGTAATTTTTGATATTTGTATTGGAGGAGATTAGATGCAGCAAAATAAAATAATTATACCCTCAGTGAGAGAGCTCAAATTCTTACAAATAGCTTGTAAAGCAAAGGCACCAATCATTCTTTTGAGTAATACCGACATAGGAAACCTAATTCAACAAACATCTTATGTGCATAAGTATAAAAAGAAGGCATTTGTACATTTGGAATTAGTAGCTGGCTTTGCACCAGATGTTAAAGGCTTACGACTACTAAAAAATATGTACCAAGTCGACGGAGTCTTTACTACTAATATACAAGCTGGCAATATTGCCAAGAGTATTGGGCTAAAAGTTATTTACCGCTTTTTCTTAATTGACAGCCGTTCTCTAAAAAGAACAAGTGTAATTCTGGAAAACAACAAGTTTGATGCCATCGAGGTTCTTCCTGCCTGTTGTGCAATTATCGAATCAAACAGTCTAGTAAAGTTAAAGAAAAACTCTAAATTACTTGCTGGTGGCTTCATTAATACTATGAATATGGTTGATCAAATTTTTAAATTGGGATTTTCTGGAATTACAACTAGCAATAGAGAACTTTGGCAATAAGAAAGGTGTGAAAATATGACTAAATACTTAATGGGTATCGACAATGGCGGTACTTCGACAAAAGCAGCTATCTATGATTCTGCTGGACACGAAGTGGCAAAATCGACAATTTATACTGAAATGATAACGCCTCATGAATTTTGGACAGAAAGAGACATGTCTGAACTTAGGGAAGTCAATTTTAAAGTTATTCGAAACGTTTTAAAAAAATCAGATATTAATCCCAAGCAAGTTGTCGGAATCGGTATAACTGGTCACGGCAATGGGCTTTATTTAATAGGAAAAAATGGAACTTTTATCCGCAACGGCATTATTTCGACAGATAATCGAGCTAACCAAATTGTAGAAAAATGGCTCTCCGATGAAAAATATGAAACTATTGTTCGGCCTAGGACTTACGCGACCATCTGGAGCTCACAGCCAGCTTCACTTTTGAAGTGGCTAGACGAAAATGAACCAGAAATTTATGACAAAACTGAATATGTCTTCATGATTACTGATTTAGTACGTTACTGGCTTACGGGAAAGGCTGGCTTAGAAAAATCAAATGCTAGTGGAACTTCACTTTTTAATCAAAAAACCGAAGAATTTGATGAAAAAGTATTTGAATTCTTTGGCATTAAAAAATGGTTAAAAAAAATGCCTCCTTTAGTCGAATCTACAGAAAAGTGTGGGGCAATCACGAAAGAGGTAAGCAAGCAAACTGGCCTTAGTGAAGGTACACCTGTTGCTGGTGGACTATTTGATATTACTGCAAGCGCTTTATCGACGGGGTTAGTTAATCACGACCGGCTATCAATTGTAACCGGAACTTGGAGCATTAACCAATATATCGATAACAAAATTTCAGTAGTCAAAGATTTATTTATGACTTCTGATTATCCGATTAAAGGTGAGTACTTATTAACAGAGGCTTCGCCAACCAGTGGTTCCAACCTAACTTGGTTCATTGATACCTTTATGAAAGATCATTCTCAACTTTTGGAAATGGTTAACGATAATATCAGCATCTATGACTATTGTTCTAAATTAGTAGCAACAGTTAAACCATGGGAAAGTAAGTTGATTTTTTACCCATTTATTTTTGGTTCGAATGCAGGAATTGCTAACTCATCCGCCGGTTTTATTGGTGCAACTAAAGATACATCCCTCGCACAATTTGTAAATGCAATATACGAAGGTGTTTGCTTTGCTCACAAAGCCCACGTTGAAAAATTAGCAAAAATAAATGCAAATATCCTAAATTCACCAATTCGCATAGCTGGAGGTATTACTAACTCGGATATATGGCTACAAATGTTTGCTGATGTTTTTCAAAAGCCGCTTGAATTGGTCAATGTCAAAGAAAATGGTGCAATGGGTGCGTCTATGACTGCAGGAGTAATGTCTGGATTATTCACAGACTTTTCATCTGCATCAAAGAGTATGGTTCATATTTCTAAAACTATCTCGCCTAATCCGAAATTGGCTGAGGTCTATAAAGAAAAGTATCAATTGTATCAACAAGTTGTGAAGGATCAATCTTTCGTCTGGAACGACATTGGAAATGTTAAATTGGCAACAGTATAGAAAGCATAAGATATTTAAAAGGAGAAAAAATGGAATTAGGTTTAAAAGGTAAAAAAGCACTGGTAACTGGTGGTGCTACAGGTTTAGGGCAGCAATTTGTTTTAGCCTTAGCAAAAGAAGGCGTTACAGTTGCTTTTAGTTTTCTTAATGAAAATGAATGCCCAGAATTAACAGAAGAAAAAGTGAAAGAAGAAACTAATCAAAAGGCTTTTGGTTTAAAAGCAGACCTTTCTCAGGTTGAACAAGCTAGGAGGCTATTTGATGAGGGTCATGAAAAATTAGGACAAATTGATATTTTAATAAACAACGCTGGAATTTGGTTAAGCGGAATGGTTACAGAAATTAAAGACAAAGATTGGGACTTAGAGTTAGAAACCAATTTAAGAGCGCCCTTTCTTCTTGCACAAAAATTTGCAATTGCTGCAAACAAAGAGAACCACGGTGGGCATGTCCTAAACGTAACTAGTCAAGCAGCATATTACGGTTCTACAACTGGACATTCTCATTATGCTGCTTCTAAAGCCGGTTTAATCGCCTTTAATGCTTCATTTGCTCGCGAACAGGCTAAGAATAAAATTAACAGTAATAATATCGCAATTGGAATCATGCACACCAGGATGATTCAAGCAAATCTTGATAAGAATCCTAACTATTATGTAAACAGGATTCCAATGGGTAGGGTTGTCGAGCCTAATGAAATCGCAAAAATGGGAACTTTGCTAGTTTCAGATGTGTACAGTTACATGACAGGAGCAACGGTTGACCTTACTGGTGGAATGTTAATGCACTAAGATTTTAGAAAGAAGAGTTAAATATGAAAATAATCGCTTTTGGTGACAATCTAATTACCCCCAAAATGTTAAATACAGGATTAAAGCAATTTGAACAAAATGGAGACTTAGTTGAAATTAGAGACTGGAGCCATGATACAGTTGAAGACTTACAAAATGATAATATCAAAATTGAACAAAAAGGTGCCAATTCAGTAGAGATTACCAATCAAGATTTGCTCAAGGGCATTGAAAGTTTTGATATGATTATTACCCAATTTATGCCTATAGGAAAAAAAGTAATTGATCAAGCTAAAAATCTTAAGTACATTGGTGTTCTAAGAAGTGGTACTGAAAATGTAGATAACAAATATGCGGAAAGTAAAGGTATAAAAGTTATCAACACTGCTGGACGTAATGCACGTGCAGTTGCAGAATTCACAGTTGGTATGATACTTTCCGAAACAAGAAATATTGCCCGCACAAATGCAAAGATGCATGAAGATATTTGGTTCAAGGATTTTCCTAATAAAGACAATATTCCTGAGATCGGCGGTAAGACCATTGGAATTATTGGTTTTGGTCATATTGGACAATTAGTAGCTAAATTTTTGAGTGGCTTTGACGCTAAAATCATTTTCTATGATCCATATGTTCAAAAGACAAATTTAAATGCTAAAAAAGTTGATAGTATTTCTTATTTACTTAGACAATCTGACATCATCACAATTCATATGAGGGCAACAGAAGAAACTCACCATATTATTAATAAAGACATGTTCGAACTAATAAAGCCAAGTGCATATTTTATCAATACTGCTCGCTCAGCTCTTGTTGATGAAAAAGCTCTAATTACAGTATTAAAAGAGGGCAGAATATCTGGTGCAGCAATTGACACTTTTGATGAGGAGCCTCTACCAGCAGATTCTGAATTTTTAAACTTAAAGAATGTCACTTTAACCTCGCATTTAGCTGGTTCAACCGCTGATGCTTTCAAAAACACTCCGAAATTGTTTGCTCAAAGATTTTTAGATGGGCAAAAATAATTTTCTTATTTTAGAATGGAGAACTTTACAATGACATTAATTAACACTATTGTTGGGTTAGGCTCCTCAGTGATGATGCCCATTATCTTTTTTATCGTTGGCATAATTTTTAGAATGAGTCTAGCAAAAGCTTTTAAGGCTGGTATGCTTGTCGGTGTTGGTTTTACAGGTGTTTCGATGGTTATTAACTTAATGCTGAATGCTTTAGGTCCTGCTTCGAAAGCAATGGTTGCGCGATTAGGTTTAAAATTAACTGTTACAGACGTTGGATGGGGAACCGCATCAACAATTGGCTGGGGATCATCAATTATGTTGGTCACCGTTATAGGATTCTTAGTTATAAACGCGATTCTACTATTTTTAAACTTAACAAAAACTGTTGACCTTGACATTTTTAATTTTTGGATTTTTCTTTTAGTAGGCAGCCTTATCTACGCAGGTACAAATAACTACTGGATTGCAGTTATTGCAGACTGGATCATTTATGTCTTAACGTTAATTATTGCAGACATAACCCAACCAATCATTCAGAACAAATTTCCTAAAAAGGATTTAAAGGGTATTTCATTTCCTCACCTAACTTGTTTAGCATGGGTACCGTTTGGAATTGCAGGAAATTGGATCTGTGAACACATTCCTGGTTTAAACAAAATTAAGTTGGACCCTGAAACAATTAATAACAGACTTGGAATATTGGGTGAACCAATTAGCTTCGGTGCAATTATTGGTTTCTTAATGGGAATACTGGCTGGTTACGATTTTTCTAAGACTTTAACCTTAGGAGTAAATATTGCTGCCTCAATGTACCTCCTGCCAATAGTGGTTGATGTTCTGGTTTCAGGTCTAGTCTTGGTAAAAGACCATGTAAATAATAAGTTAAAAGAATGGTTTCCGAAAAGAGAATTCTATATTGGAATGGATACAGCACTATTAATCGATGACCCTTCAGTGTTATCTACTGGTCTTTTGCTTTTGCCATTGGCAATTATTTTGGCCTTTATTCTTCCCGACAACCGAGTACTTCCATTTGCCGACCTCGCTTCGCTAATGTTCTTGTTTGCTTTAATAGCACCATTTTGTAACCGGAATATATTTAGAATGCTTATTTCTGGCATACTCATCGTAGTTACTATTTTCTATGTCGGAACATCCATTGCTCCTGAATTCACAAAAGCAGCTGCTCAATCAAATGTTAGTTCTATAAAAGCTTTTAGTTCCATTACCAATTTAGTTGGATCTGCAACAACTTGGATTGGATGGATTTTTATTAAAGGCAGCGAATGGATTGCCACACTTATTTAAATAGCAAGCTAACACAATCAATTTTTTATATGCTAATAAATCTTCATTTAAAGTATTAACTTATCTTAAAAATTAAATTAAGTATAAATTAGATGTGAGTTTTAAAATTAGGTCGTTTTATTAAATTTAAAACTGAGGACTAATTCCCGATATTTAATCGGGGTTAGTCCCCTTTTGTCTCTGTCTTGATTCTTTTCCAACTGCTGTTCCCAATTTTTAAATTATTTTTTAAGCTGTAAATTGTCTCCAGTTTAAATTGCCAAAGAAGCCTTTTATCAACCCATTATTCAATATGTGATTGACAAAAGTACCAGATTAAGTATGGACGACCAACTAAAGTTACTAGTTACATTACATTAATATGATGGGTAATACTAAACATTTATATCATAAGTACTAAAACTAGTATTACCCATAATCAAAATTCTCTATTTCTTATTTTTTAAATAATTTAGTAATAGAA
>CALYQE010000105.1 GCA_945281075.1 uncultured Lactobacillus sp.
CTCAAATACCACTTTGAAGATGGTATTTTCCGTTTACAAACTCTTTTTAACCCTGATTGCTGAAAGTGCGTGCTAAATTTTTTAAAAACACAAAAAGACCAACCTCATCAAGCGGTTGGTCTTTTATTGATAACAAATACTTGTTAATTATTCTAAGTTTAATGAGCTCTTGTCAAAGGCAACAGATTTAATCTTGTCGTCAATTGAAGGAGTTCCAAGCCAAGTAATCATTTCCTTCATTGAGTCAGTGATTGCTTCTGTACCTGGAAGTAAAAGCTTACGAGGATCATAACCCTTGTTAGCCTTGTCTTCGTCCTTGTGAGCTTCAAAGTACTTACGAGTTGCTTCTTGAAAAGCTAATTGGAATTCAGTGTTAATGTTAACCTTTGAAATTCCAAGAGAAATAGCCTTCTTAACTTGTTCTTCAGGGATTCCTGAACCACCGTGCAATACAAGTGGAACTGAAACTGCATCAGCAATTTCCTTCAAACGATCAAAGTTAAGACCCTTCCAGTCAGCTGGGTAAACACCGTGGATGTTACCGATACCACAAGCAAGCTTGTCAACACCAGCAGCAACGAAAGCTTTAGCATCTTCAACAGAAGCTAATTCTCCGCCTTCAGCACCTTGGTTTTCACCAATCTTACCGATTTCAGCTTCAACTGAAATGCCACGTTCATGAGCCAATTTAACGATTTCCTTAGTCTTAGCCAAGTTTTCTTCAGTTGGCAAAGCATGACCGTCAAACATAACTGATGAGTAGCCAAGTGCAATACACTCTTTAGCGGCTTCAAAGTCACCGTGGTCAAGGTTCAAGACAACTGGTACGGAAATGTCCATTGCGTCCATTGAATCTTCAACGATGTCCTTCGCAATCTTGTAGCCACCCATGTATTTAGCAGCACCCATTGAAACTTGGATTAAAACTGGAGTTCTAGTTTCTTCAGCTGCTTGTAAAATAGCACGTGTCCATTCCAAGTTGTTAGTATTATAAGCACCGACTGCGTAATGGTTTTGACGAGCATCCTTAAAGATCTGGTTACCATTATCTAAATAAGCCATTAATAAATTACCTCCTATATATCTTACAGTCACATTGTACCGTAATCAGCGACCATTGAACAATCATTTAATCGATGTAAACGCTCTTTTTGAAAATATTTTTACATTTCTTTAGGAGCATTTACACCCAATAATCTCAACGCTTCAGTTAAAACAATTGAAGTTGCTTGAACCAATGCTAAGCGGGCATTGATTTGCTTATCTTCAACTAAAATTTTGACATTGGCGTAGTATTTATTAAATTTTTTCGCAACGTCCAAGGCATACTTAGCAATAACTGACGGTTCAAATTTATCGCTGCTCCTAGCAACAATTCTCGGGAAATCAGCTAAAGCCTTAGCCACGCTGAAGGCCCAGTCATCATCAATAATCTGGGCATCAAGACTAGGTTGTTCATTTAAGGCCGCAGCTTTGCGCAAAACGCTTTGTGCCCGTGCGTTTGTATATTGAACATAAGGACCGGTATCCCCTTCGAAACGTACAACTTCGTCCAAATCAAAGTCAAAGTTCTCTACCCGGTCATTTTTCAAATCATGGAATATGACCGCACCGACGCCAACATCGTGTGCTACCTGGTCTTTATTTGCTAAAGCGGGATTTTTAGCATCAATTTGCTTACGGGCTAGGCTAACTGCATCTTGCAGTACCTGGTCAAGGAACACAACATTACCTTTACGGGTGGACAATTTTTTGCCGTTTTGCGTAATCAAACCAAATGGCACGTGATAAATTTCGTCTGCCCAATCGTAGCCCATTTTCTTCAAAACAGTCTTAAGTTCAACAAAGTGATGTGCTTGTTCATTACCGACTACATATAACATCTTAACGAAGTGGTAAGTCTTCATGCGGTAAATAGCCGCCGCTAAATCCCGAGTTAAATAAATACTGGTGCCATCTGACTTAACAATCATGGCTGGATTTTCGTCCTCACCCATGTCGACAACCTGTGCACCGCGTGATTCGTGCAGCAGTCCTTTTTCTTTTAATTCATCAATTACGGGCTGCATCTTGTCATTAAAGAAAGCCTCACCCTTGTATGAATCGAATTCAATGCCGAGTTCATGATAAATGCGCTTAAAGTCTTCTAGGGAAACATCCCGGAACCATTGCCATAATTTAACCGCTTCTGGGTCGCCGTCCTCCAGTTTTTTAAACCAAGCTCGACCTTCGTCTTCAAGCTCTGGGTGCTTCTCGGCCTCTTCATGAAACTTAACATAGTACTTAAAGAGGTTCATGATTGGATCTTTTTTGACGTCTTCTTCATTACCCCAGTGCTTATAAGCCGAGATTAATTTACCAAACTGTGTGCCATAATCGCCTAAGTGATTAATTTTAATTGGTGTATAGCCCACTTTTTTTAATGTTTCGGCAATCGAGTTGCCAATTACTGTTGACCGCAAATGCCCCATTGACATTGGTTTAGCAATGTTCGGACTGGACATATCAATCGGCACGTTGCCCTCGCCTAATTTTTGATCACCAAAGTGATTTTGCTGCGCTAACACTTCGCTCAGTGTTTGAGAAATTAACTTTTGATGATTAATGGCAAAGTTGACATACGGGCCCACCGCTTCAATTTTGGCAAAGTCAACGCTGGTCAGCTCAGCTGCAATTTCTTGAGCAATTAGTGCCGGATTTTTATGCAGTGTTTTTGCCAATGTAAAAGCAGGAAAGGCATAGTCTCCCATTTGCTCATTTTTTGGACGTTCAATCAACTGACTGATTTGCTCTTTTGGCAAGTCCACTTGACTTGCAACTAAGTCGACCACTTTATCTTTAAAGTTCATCTTTTCCTCCAAAATTTCATTAAAAAAGTCTCTTTCTTCACCTAACGAAGAAAGAGACGAGTTTTCACCCGCGGTACCACTCTACTTGATACAAAGTATCCGCTTATTAAATTTATTAATTGATCAGTCAGGCACGCCTTCAGTCACTTTTTCAACTTGTCTTCCACCATCCCAAGCTCGCTAATATGAAAAAAGTGCTTACTACTCCTAACCTCTTACAGAACCAGATTATAGCAGGAAAAGCCAATTATTCCAATACTTTTAATTATTTTTGATAATTACTTCAGTACCAGCAGGAATATTTTTCATCAACCAACGCGCATCGGCAACACTAAGGCGAATGCAGCCATGGGAAGCAGCTTTAACCCCTAGTTTGCGCGCTTCTTTACGATTATATTTTCCATTACCCTTGGTTGGGACTGAATGAAACAAGAAATTATCGGTCTTATCAAAGCTAGTCCAATAATTTGCTCCTTCATTTAATTTTGGGTTATAAAAAGACCGGCCCCGACTTGTTTGGATCCTAAAAGTTCCCGTTGGCGTAGAAGAGCGCCCCTTTTTAAAAGCGCCACCACTAGCCCGCATGGTATAAACAACATGACCGGCACGTAAAAGATAAACACGATTGCCTTTTAATGAAACGCGAATAGTTAACCCATCTGCTGCGTGCTTGACTTTGGGATAAGGCTTAATTTGACTAGACTTGCGCCAATCAGCAGGTTCACGCATATCAGACGGATCAGCATACGGCCGACTGTCTGTTGGCGTCTTCTTGACCACTACCTTTTTATCTTCTTGCGTTGTTTCAACGCTAGGGCTAGTAGCAGGCATTGAAACCCGCGCCAAGCTAATTGCACAAATTAGTAAAATACAAAAAGCTGTTAGTGGCTTTAACAAGCTATTCTTCATGGCAATCAACCTCCTCGCGAAAAAGCCGATCTTTGAACGATTAATGACTTTAATTTAACTGAAATCAGTTGGCAAATTTTTTCATTAGTTTTGGCAGCAACGCACTGATCTCCGTTGGTTGAACAATGTAACGGTCCTTAAACAATAAATCGCCAGCAAGAGAATGTAAATATACTGCGGCTAAGACAGCGTCTAGGGTGCCACCAAATTGTGCTGTCAAACCTCCGATGATGCCGGTTAAAGTATCACCCATCCCGCCAACTGCCATGCCAGGATTGCCTAACGGATTAATAAAGACCTGATTGTTTGGCCCATATACATGAGTATGGTTTGACTTTAAAACCAAAATGGCATTATCGGCTGGAAAGAGCTTTTTCAAAGCTGACTTGTTCGCCGCATCATCTTGGTACGGAATTCTGATTTGACTAAGCCGCTGCCATTCCATCTGATGCGGTGTCAAAATAACTCGGTCGGCATTTTGTGGTGCCAACTGGTTATCTTGCGCAATCAAATCAAGGGCGCTAGCGTCAAGAATCAGTGTTTGTTTCTCGGTCACTACCTGACAAAGTATTTGCATTATTTTCTGACTAAAGGAGCTTATCCCTAGACCTGGGCCACAAACGATTACATCCATCTTTTTAATTAAAGCAGGTAAGTCGTTACTTCGCCAATCAATGTACATTGCTTCAGGATTACGTGCATGAAGGGCATGCAGATTAATCGAATGGCAAGCCGCCGAGACAAGGCCGGCCCCGCTTTTTAAGGCACCCTCAACCGCCATAATAATTGCGCCACCATAGTTTTCACTACCACCTATCAGTAACACTTTGCCATAATTTCCCTTTTG
This sequence comes from uncultured Lactobacillus sp., assembly GCA_945281075.1. Taxonomy (GTDB): domain Bacteria; phylum Bacillota; class Bacilli; order Lactobacillales; family Lactobacillaceae; genus Lactobacillus. The sequence continues at coordinate 4,606 of CALYQE010000105.1, forward strand.
CGAGTCACTAGGCCTAGTCTTGATGACTTTTGTCAGAATGTCTTGTGTAATTTCAGTCATTTTTATTCTCCAAATAGCCAGCGCCAGAAACGAACCAAGAAGTTGACTTTTGCTGTTGCTTGAAAGGCTTTAGCCGGCAATTTAATGCCAAGAGGCTGCTCAAGGGAAATCAGCTTCTTAGACCCAACTTTAAAGTCATAATAACCAGCGATCTGATTTTTACTGATTGGAGCTTCAACCTTTGCGGAAACAAGCTCGATATTTAAGCGGTCTTTAGTCGGTCGCCATATTACGCTATCATTTTTCAGCCCAATATTAATTTCTTTTGCTTTACCATTATGAACTTTAATTTTGCTTGCTCCAATGATAACCTCGTTGCGCTTCAACAGTAGCGGCTCATAATTGGCAAAAAGATAATTAAACAACTTGCTTGTTTGCTCAAAGCGAGCTGGGTCAGTGCTATTTAAGTGACTAGCCCCCATAACTACGGTAATAATTCTAGCACCCTTGTGCTTGGCTGTCGCAATTAGGCAAGCTCCAGCAGCGTCAGTTGTACCTGTCTTTAAGCCATCAATTTTGATGTTCTTTTTATATTCGGGTAAACCTTTAAGCATCCAGTTAAAATTAGTCATACGTGTATTACTGCCCTGATCGGTAAAATCAAGGTGCGCAATTTTAGTTGTCTTGATCACGCCAGGGAAGTCACTGATTAAGTGTTGACCAACGATCGCCATGTCTTTGGCCGACATTTTATTTTCCGCTCTGCGACTTGCACCAGGATAGGCATCGGCCCCAACGCTTTTATTGGGCAAACCGCACGCAGTATATATTTCTGCATCGATAATCCCCCACTTCTTTAATTGTTGACGCATCTGTTTGACAAAAGCGACTTGCGATCCACTGACGGCCTGCGCCAATAGCATTGCTGCTCCATTAGCAGATTCAATTAAAGTGGCCTCATAGAGCTGCTTAATGGTGTAGACATGTCCGGCTTTGATTGGGACATTAGAATATTCTTTATTGCTAGCAACTTCGACAATTTGGGCGGTTGGTGCAACTTTGGTTTCCCAGCTGATTTTATGGGCCTTGATCGCTTCTAAAGTCAAATAGACGGTAATCAACTTGGTCATTGAAGCAATGGGTAAGACTTGGTTAATATTCTTGCCATAAAGTAGCTGTCCCGTTTTACTATCAATCGCAATTGTCGATTTAACGTTGAGATTTAGTTGCTCAGACTGATAATTATTTTTGATTTGAACGGACTTAGGTTGAGCTGCAGGTTCACTATTAGTGCCTGTTCCGCACGCAGATAGTGTCACAAAAGCTAATAAGCTGACCACAACTGTTTTTAGGTTTCGCCTTAGGTTCATAAGTTCTCCTTTGAAGTGAAAAAAGCTTGAGCAATTTTTAGATTAAATTTGATACTGATAACAATAATAGGGAATATTAAAACTATGATCATTAATCTTGTGATAATCCGTGTCAAGCAAATATTGCGGTAATAATGCAACTACCTCTCCCCTTTTTACCAATTGCATAATTGTTACAAGTGAATCAATTTCTAACAATCTTGCTTTATCAGGACACAACTTCAGAGTTAGTTTTCTAAACGGACAGGTTAAATCAGCATTGATTGCAATCGGGCAAGTCGAAACGTCCTTTTGTTTTCCTTTCAAAAAACATGCCTGTAAATCAGCCGTTTGCTTTAACCGATAATTGGGTAAGTCGAATTGGTTAAAGGTCATCACTACATCGTAGTATGTTTGCGCCAGTTCAGACTCCAATTGATTACTTTTTTTAAACGTAACTGCATAATCAGTAATTAAAAAAATCTTCTTAGCAATTAAAAAGTTAAATAGTAATTCCGACGATAAGATTGTTTTGCGAATGACTAGCGTATCTTGGAGTTTTTGCCAATTTCCGAGCGTTTTAACAGCAAAACGATATACTTTTTTCCAGTTATCCGTCGGAGCTACACCTTGATTTGAGCGAACAAATAGCGTCGAATTCAATTCATATTCAATTGCCTTTAAGCGTGCTGTCAAATTAGATTGTGCATAACCTAACTTTTTAGCAGCTTTATTAATAGATTTAGTTTCATAAATTGTCTTATAAATATTTAAGTCATTAAAATTCATCT
>CALYQE010000106.1 GCA_945281075.1 uncultured Lactobacillus sp.
AAATTATTTCGTTATTAATAATCATGAGTTTTGATATCAAATGTCATAAACTAGCATCGCACTAGCCACATTAGCTTGTATCACATACACCGTTTGCTTTTAAATATTTTTCTGAATAAATTTGATAAATTGATGCACTATTCTTTTATCATTATTTTTATGCGTGAGGATGATAAAATCTACCGTTTGCTCACAATTTAAAGGTACATAGGTTAAAGAATCATCTAGCTCTGCATATATGCAATATAAACCAACAGTAATTCCCTGCCCACTTTTAAGTAAAATATTGAGTGTAGGCAAATCTTCAGCGTAGGTTACGTTTATTTCATCGTTTAAATGGATGATTTTATTTTGTAAATTAATCAAATCTACTGCCGCCCAGTTGCCATCCAAAAATAGCATTTGTTGGCCTTGAAAATCATTGAGTTGCAGTACAAACCGCTCACTTAGCGGGTTATCTTTTGGTACGATTGCCATAAATGATTCTTTTTCAATTAAATAGCTTTTAACGTTGCTTAGATCCAAGGCTTCCTCACCTGTTGTGATTACCACATCCAGTTCATCTGTTAAAAAGTGTTGTTTCAAATCATTATGAGTCAAATTTTCAAGTGCAAACTTAACTTCCGGATGGGATTTTTGAAATTGTTTTATCCATACGGGAAGATAAAAATCATTAAAAAGTGAGTAGGAGTAACCCAACGTAATTAATGTTTTTTCTTGTAAACTTCTTTTTTGAATATCCTGTACTGCCGAATAATAGCTATTAATTAGCGGTCTAATTTTTTGATAAAATTGCTGCCCATCTTGCGTGACATTGACGTACCGTTTATTACGATTGAACATTTTGACTCCAACTTCATTTTCAATGGCATTAATATCGTGAGTAACCGTTGGTTGAGTCACATGCATCATTTTCGCAGTTCTGGTGTAATTACGTGTCTCAACTAAGTTAATGAATGTTACCAATTTTTTAATATCCATTATTTCACCTTATAAGTAATGCTTATTATTAATAGCTGATATTAATTTCACTTATAAGTATAAATAAAATATACTTGCTGTGTAAATAATTTTATGAAAACAATTACGGAGGCTTAAAAATGGTTAAACACACAGAAGAAGCAACCAGTGCTTGGGTGGTTGAAACATCAAAAAAGGTTAATGCAGCTAAGGGATCTGACTATGTCGAGCTGGATCAGGGTCTGATGACAGTTGACCAAATAGATGCAGTATTCAACTGTCTTCCGCTTGAGCTTATTACAATCGATAAAGAAGACCGCTATGTTTATTGCAACAACGAAATTCCTAAGAAAAAACTTCTGTCACCGCGTTGGCCTGAAAGACTTGGGCAAACATTGACAGAGGTTCACAAATCATCCTCAATGCCACACGTTCAGGCAATTATGGATTATGCCAAGACGGGCAAAACATACAGGTTAATTCGCCCTAGCGATGAAGTATATATGGTCGCTTCCTTTAAGGATATGCGTGATAAAAATGGCAACTATGCCGGTGTAACTGAATGGATTGTTGACCTTTTGCCAATCATCAACCGGTATTTAGAACAAACTGGACAAAAGCTCGTTCCTGACGAAACCAAGACGACAGCCGATGTAAGTTCAGGTGCTTCTAAGCAATCATAATTTAATGAAAATATTCCTGCAGCTTCTGATGTGAACCCAAAATTGTGACAGTTTAATAAATTTCAACTCAGGATTAATGCTCGAATCGGGGTTAGTCCTTTAGTTTGGTCATAATTCTTTGCTTGTTATAGTAACTGATATATTTTTTGATTGCTTCTTCCAGTTCGTTTAGATTCTAAAATTGGGTTTCAAAGCTGTGGAACATTTTCCGTTTGGTATGCCAAAGAGGCCTTCCATTACCCCACCATCTAAGGAGTTATCCTTACGCGACATGAACTGATTAACCCCATGGACTTTTAGCCAAGCTTGGAACTTAGGATGTTGGTAGGCCAACCTTAATCTGCAGGAAAAATTAGGCCAGTCAAAGCTGGATGCTTGCGCCAAGTCTGTCTTAGTATGTCCAACTGTGAGAAATAGAGTAGGCAATCACACCTTGCGTGCGGACATCAATAATATTGACAATGACCATTGGGCTTGAACTCGACCACACTTGAATGCCACTTATGTTCAGGGTAAATTAAGCTAAAGTTGGGCTTAATCTGGCTCTGATAGCCTTGTAATCAAATGCCATATTCTTTGCTTAAGCCAGTCAAAAAGTTTTGGCGTACTAGATATTTACAAACAATTTCAGTTTTCAAAGCAGTTGAATATTTAGTCATGAACAAAGTGCTCCATATAGTAAGATTAATATCTAACTATATGGAGCATTTCACTATATACCACAGTTTTTTTACTTTATTGAGTTAAAAGTACCTTGTTTTTTATATCAAAATTCAATGTCATTTAGTGAATCCAGTACTTTTCTTGTATCTCCTAAAACGTCATCAATAATTTGCTTAGCACTTTTTCTAGATTTAATCAGGGCCAAATCCTGGCCAACCATAATTGCACCATTTTCCGTATCGCCTTGATACATCCCCATCCTAATTGCATCTGCATCAAGTCCCTGTTCCTTTTCAGCTGCAGCTTTTTTTAAATGTGTAGCTTCCGTTTTCCTAATTTGCTCAGAAAGTTTGTTGGCAATCATTCTAAACGGAGCATCGTTGGCATAAGAAACTTCCACCGTCGACATATCACCAGCAGCGATAATAGCGTCTTTAGCCCTAGAATTTATTGACAGTTCATCAGAAACCAAAAAGGCCGTACCCATTTCAATTCCTTCTGCGCCAAGAGCAAAAGCGGCTGCACCACTACGTCCATCAACAATTCCGCCTGCAGCGATAATTGGAACACTGATTGCATTAACTATCTGTGGAACAAGAGCCATTGTTGATTCAAACGAAACATGGCCACCGCCTTCCCAGCCCTTTGCAATCACCAAATTGGCTCCCGCTTTCTCAGCTGTAATCGCGTCTTTTAAATAACTGGCTTTGACGATTATTTTCATCCCCTTTTTCTGCCATATTGGAAAGTATTTTTGACATAAACTGTCATTTAGCCGCATTGCATCTGCATAAACTACAGGCGGTTGTGTCTCTTCTAGTACTTCATCAGCCTGTTCGACTAGACCTTCTTGCATAATGACGTTAACCGCAAATGGTTTATTTGTTAATTTTTTGGTTTTTTCAATTTCTACAATGCTTGCATCTTTAGGCATATAGCCAACACCAAGAACACCTAATCCACCTGCATTTGAAACGGCAGATACCAAAGGTGCAAGCGAAGTGAAGGCCATAGCTCCCTGAATAACTGGCTTTTTAATTCCCAAGATTTTTTCTACCCGATTAGTCATTTTATTTAACCTCCATGTTTTAATAACTTTGTTAAACTAATCATAATGGGTTTTTGAGCCTTAGTCATCGACATATATCATTTTTTTGTCAACTTAATGAAAGCGATTATTATGAAAAAGCAAAATTTAAGCTTAGAGCTGCGGCTAAGCAATGCACTGTTTAGCCTTCTTAATAATAAGAGTTTTGAACAGATAAAAATCTGTGACATCACACATGTGGCCAAAGTTGCCAGAACTACTTTTTATCTTTGCTTTAACAATAAAAACGAACTGCTGCGCTTTTCCTGGAATCGTTACATGATTCCCTTCGTTGATGGTTTACGCAATTCTTTTACACTTGATCAAAAAGAAAACATTGCTAAAACGACCGTAGCATTAGAAAAAATTTCAAAGCAAATCAAATACGTACCTTTACTCCTTAATATAAAAAAAGCTTCTTTTGACCCCAGAAAAGAAATTGAGAATAACGTAAAGCATGAAATTAAAAACATTTTACAGGGACAGAGAGTTAATGGAATTATCTTAGATTATTTTTCTAACCTCTATTTTGTTAATTTGCTAGAAACGCAAAAATGGTGGGCCAAGCATCCAACTATTACGCCCGAAAAAATTGCAGAATTAATTTACTGTTCCTGTTATCAAGGATTGATTTCGCTTTTAAAAACATAAACCAGTGCTTTTTCAGACAATAAAGCTCCTTAAATTATTCAACCAAGGGGCTAAATTTTAATAGTATAAAGAGTTCCCTAACTTCAATTTTTGGGCTAACTTAGCAGCAGACCCGATATTTGCTGTGCGGGAAGTGAAATTCTTCCAAGTCCATCAAGCCATACATTCAGAAGATAAGTTAATGCCTAGGCTGTTTAAATGTTGTTGATATTGATAAATAGTAGCGGGATCTTTCCAATTTTGATCACGGTAGGAAAAGCCCCAAGAGTCATTAATCGTTCCGGCCGTTACACAGACGTGAATTAATTAGGCAATCGGGCTGCAGTTCTTTGACCGTATCATAAATTTCATGGCTTTGCTCCTCACTTAAAGCCATTGGAATATCGAACCATGCAGTCGCAATCTCGCCCATAATTACTCATAATTTCTTTAATTTGTGGCATGATTTTATCGGTAAAACATTGACTAAAATCTTTATCCTTCTGCGGAAAGTCTCAGCTATTGTCCCAAGTGGTCCCAGCGAATGCAATGTTATTGAGAGGTAACCGCCGCCGTTAGGCTCGTGCCAATCTAAATCTTGTGAATAATACAGGTCAAATTTGAGACCAGCTTTTTGACAAACCTCTGCCAATTTTTCAATCACATCTCGGGAAAACGGGTTGCATCATAAACGTTGGATGATTTCAAATGGTAAAGTTAGTGTTTTGTCAATTATATACTCCGCCTATTAACCCAAGTATATTCAAATTATATAAGCCAATATTTCAATTAATTAATGCACATATAATAGCAGATTTTTCTGAACAAATTTGATAAATGTCTTTACTATCTGCCTATTATTTTTCTTATTGATAACCGCACCATAAGTAACGATAGGACTGTTTTTAATTGGAACATGTGTCAATTGCTCATCTGATTTTGTATAAATAAATTTCAAGCCTATAGTAATGCCTTGTAAGGCATTGACTAAAATGAGTGTGCCGGATAAGTCATTGGTATATGTAATTTTTAAGTTTTTATTTGCTTTAATAATCTGATTTTGTTGGTCAATCATTTCAATGCCAGCTAGATCATTATCAACAAAAATCATATTTTGACCAGAAAAGGCACTTAGAACCAGCTCTTTTTCATTTGCCAGAGAATTATTATTAGGAATGATTGCAAAAAATTGATCCTCAACTAAGGGATAAAACGTGACGTTCTTTAAATCGGACGCATCACCCTTACTGGTTAAAAACAGGTCAATGTCCTCATTTTCCAAATATCGTTTCAACTTGTTGTGATCCAGAATTGTTACATTAAATTTAGTTTTTGGATACATCAGACTAAACTTTTTAATCCACACTGGAATTACTTTTAGATGGTAAGGGGTAACAGAACAACCAATATTGATAATATTTGCCTCTTCCTTTTCGTTATCTCTTATACTCTGAATAGCTGAATAATATTTATTAATTAATGGTTTGATTTGATTATAAAAAATTAAACCATTTTTGGTTGGAATGACATGCCTTTTGTTACGAATAAACAGCTGTTGCCCAACCTCATCTTCGATTGATTTAATAATGTAGCTGACGCTTGGCTGCGTTAGGTTTAAATTCTGTGCTGTCCGAGTAAAATTTTGCGTTTCAACTAAATTGACAAAGATCCTTAGTTTACTTATATCCATTATTATTTTTCCTTATTAAATATAAAAGACTTCTATTTCTATTATAGAGAAGCATCATTTATAATTCATTTGTAAAAAACTGGATATATAAATTTTTAAAGAAAGGAAAACATATGGATTTCGGTTTAAAAAATAAAGTAGTTTTAATTACCGGGTCAACTGGCGGGGTTGGACAGGCTTTAGTAAGAGAATTCGCCAAAGAAGGAGCAAAATTGTCAATTTCTTCAACTAGTCAAGAAAAATTAGATAAATTTGTGCCAACTTTGGATATTGCTGAAGATCATCTGCTAACTTCAATTGTTGATGTAACCAAAGAAGGACAAGTAAAAGACTTGATTGCAAAAACGGTTAAGCATTATGGTAGTTTAGATGTTCTCGTCCCTAATGCAGGCGATGAAGGCAAAGCATTGCCTATACAGGAGCAAACTTATGAAAACTTTGAGCATACATTTGCAGTAAATGTTTTTGGAGTTATGTACTGCATGAAATACGTTGCCGTGCAGATGATTAAGCAAAATCACGGGCACATCGTCGTTATTGCTTCAGATGGGTCAATGGTTGGCTCACCATCAATGTCTCATTATTGCTCGTCAAAACATGCAACACTCGGCTTGGTAAAAAGCGTCGCCATGGAATTGGGGCCCCACGGAATCAATGTCAACGCTGTATCTCCCGGAGCCATTGATACTGACATGATGAAACGAATTGAAAAAATGGCGCTTCCAAATCTATCCCATGAAGAAGCTCAAAAAAAATATGCAGCCGGCTATTTAGACAATCGCTACGCCACTCCAACCGAAGTTGCTGATGTAGCAGTATTTTTAGCTTCAGAGCAAGCCAACCATATTAATGGTGGCGCAATTCGAATGGATAACGGCATGGAGAGTACCAGCAGATAAATAAATGTTAGGAGGTAATCGTTATGACACAATATAGTGCTGAAGCAAAAGGATTTCACGGCGTAATTAAAGCTGT
>CALYQE010000107.1 GCA_945281075.1 uncultured Lactobacillus sp.
CTTTACTTTAAGGCCATTTTGGTCGCACTTAATTCAGCCGAAAACTTGGCGCAGGGCATGGAATCACATGGTTTTCGCGAAGGCGCCAAGCGTTCCGTGATCGTAGCGGTGCCAATTAAGCGCAGTGACTGGCTGTGGACAATTTCGCTCCTAGTGCTCACCAACTTAGCCTTATTCACCTTAAAATAAACAAAAACTGTCTGGCCAGTTACAGCCTTACAGCCTGCGCCGATGCCTCCTAATAGTATTAACGTGCTTTTTTATTAATAACTTTCATCTGACATCTTTTCCTTTTAAATTCACAATTTTTACTTTATAACAGAAACTAAAAATTGATTACTTTTGTTTTAAAACAAGAAAATGCTCGATTAGGTTTTTCATGCTAAAGGAGAGGGAATGTTTTGTTAATTGTTAATGAAAGGAGAAAGGTGATGGTAGTTGAACCATTGTTTAATGAGTATGTATAATAACTTAAAAGCAAGGCAAAGGTTAAGTGTTAAAAATGATAGTGAGATTGATATGGAAATGGTACAGAATACTGAACTTAAAAAAGCAATGGATGAGGCTGAAAATAATCAGTTTGATAATACTTTCAATTCTATTGAAGAGTTCATTAAGGCGATGCAGTGTTAGGCAATTCGAATAATAAAAACTATAAGATTAGGACAACTCCAAGTTTTACAAAATCTTTTAAGCAATAAAAGAATTTTATCCAATGGATAAAATTAATGACTGTTTACAAGCATTCTTTAGTAATGATCAAATTGCTCTAAACCATAGGCAGCAAACTACATATTGATACTTGTCGATGTGGATAACCATGATGGTCTTCAGAGAATTTTATAGAATTTAAGCATATTAAGGTAAACAAGCAATAGATATATCTATCGCTTGTTTTTTTATTCAATCTAAAGGTGGTAAAAGAAATGGGATAAAGAACACAGTTATTTATTAACGTAGAACACCCATGGGCCAGCAGAGACTAGATGCAGTCGTTCACTATCAATAGAGCTATGGCCGAGTAATGTTAACTAATGATTTAAATATTGCGATTTTCTTATCTCCTTCGGATAAATAATTAATTTGCCGTTAGAATTGCAATCTCAATAGCGAAATATTATGATCTGTTCAAAATGGTCTACTTTATTGAACGCATTACAAAGTTAGATATAGTATTGATCCTGTTCTAAAGCAGTTTCATCAAAATTAACTATTTTAAATACATAGTTCTCAAAAGAGTACATCCAATTATTACCATAGTCTTCAAAGTCTTTATAGGTTTTCGACCTTTTGATCGTTTCACTATCATCGTCTATGTCTATTTCGTCTTCTTGTGTAAACGGTTTTGAAGAAATGTTAAAATTTGCATGAATTGCTCCCAAAAAATTTAGTAAATTCAAGAAATCTTTGCCTGAATTTACACATACGGTAAAAGATTTGAAAGAATTATTATTTTCGCCAAGATAAGCTCGTGCTCTATTATAATCTTCAACAGACACCGACTTGAAGTTGTTAATACTAGTTATATTTTCTTCAACAGTAGCTGTCGGAGCCTGCCTCTTGAAAAAAATCATTAGCTCTCTTAGCTTCGCAAATTTTTCGTCATTCATTTTTCATCATACCTTTTAAAAAGCTGGTCTTGAAAAGTCGATATATCCAACAAAGCCATCAATTACACCAGTCAATTCTGCAGTACAGGCTGGAGCTCTTGGCTTTCAATTTCATTTTACAATTAACTATTTAAAAGAGTCTTGGAAAAAAACAGTTTTTCCAGACTCTTTTTTTACTTATGATACGGACTGCCACTGTTAATCATAAAACAACGATAAATCTGTTCGATGAGAACAACGCGCATTAATTGGTGCGGCATCGTCAGCTTGCCAAAACTCAGCAGCACATCTGCTCGCTGGTTAACAGCCGGACTGGTGCCAAGGCTGCCGCCAATCACAAAGGTCACATCAGAATGACCATAAATTGCCAGCTCCTTTAATTCCTGCGCAAATTCTTCGCTTGATTTTTCCTGGCCCTTAATTGCCGTCACATAGACATATTCTTTGTCTTTGATCTTATTGAGAATTGCTCGCCCTTCGGTTTCTTTCACCCGCTCTTGTTCAGCGGCACTTAGTCTTTCCGGTGCCTTTTCATCCGGCACCTGCACTAATTCAACCTTGGCAAAGCGGCTTAGCCGTTTCTGGTATTCAGCAATTGCATCCCGAAAATATTTTTCTTTTAGTTTTCCCACACAAATGATCTTAATCTTCATATTACCTATTTTATCCCCTAATTCCCAATGTTTCCACCTGCTTTTTCCACAGTTGTGCACAAGTCAAAACTAGATTTTGTGGTCTAGACCTGCACCATGCGGATACCTTGTGTTTGCCAAATTTTTTTGCGCCAACTGCCAAAAATTACCCACATTGCGAATTGCCAGCCCCAATATTCACAAACTATTCCCCGCAAGCCTTGCTATATCAAGCTGAACAACTGTTTGATTTTGTTAATGACCGTCAATGTTTACACACAATTCACAGGTTGTCCACAGTTAGCCCACGGGGATTTAACTTGTTTTATGCACAATCCACAAAGTTTTCCACAGTTATCAACAAAAAAACTTACAACTTTTTTTGCTTGACATCAGTTAAAGACGAATATTTTATTGTTTCTCATTATTTTTGTTAATAAAAAAGCTATGCTTGCACCTAAAAGTGCGCAAGATAGCCTTTTTTCTCTCCAATTATGGAATATTATCAAAATTAATTTGCTTCAAGTTTGGCGTGTAAATCTAACTCTTTTCCACTCCGGTTAACGGTTAAAGTCACCGTATCACCGATTTTGTGATTATACAAAATGGTGTGTAACGAAGCCACATCGGAAACCGACTTATAGTCAACCTTGATAATGACATCGCCAGTTTTCATGCCGGCTGCCGCTGCGGCGCTGTTCTTATTGACAGACGCCACATAGATGCCGCTCTTCAAGTTAGACTTAATGTTGAGGTTCTTCCGGTAGCTTGAAGGAATGCCTTGCAAAGCAATAACTTTTACGCCAAGCTGTGGACGCACGATTTTGCCTTTCTTAACCAGCTGATTAACAATGTTAACAACTTCGTTGGATGGAATCGCAAAGCCCATGCCCTCGACTGAAGTACCGTCACTTGACTGTGACAACTTCATGGAGTTGATTCCAATTACCTGACCGGCAGAGTTAACCAGAGCGCCGCCGGAATTACCCGGATTGATCGCAGCGTCCGTTTGGATAACCGTTTGCTGGTTACCAGATGAAGAAGTAAGACTGCGGGCAGGCGCGGAGATAATGCCCTGCGTCACGGTTGAAGCATATTCACTGCCCAAAGGCGAACCGACTGCAATGACCGTCTGACCGGCCTGCAGGCTCTTAGAATCGCCAAATTCAGCCGTTTGCGTAACGTAGCCGGCGTCAATTGCCAAAACTGCTAGGTCAGTTGTCGCATCGGTTCCCACAATTTTAGCATTAACCGTTTTGCCGTTAGAGAGCATGACCTGAACCTTGTCACTGCCCGAAACAACGTGGTTATTAGTAACAATGTAGCCCTTGTTGCCAGACTTCATGTAGATAACGCCGGAACCTTCACTGTAAGTCTGCAGCTTGCCCTTTGACTTACCATTATCATCATCTTGACCTTCGCCAAAAATATCAAACAGTGAATTGCTGCTGGTATTTGATTGTCTTTTTAGATTAATGACCGAAACAACGGCGCCTTTCACATCATTATAAGCAGGCGTCATTGTCCCACTCGTTTTGGCACTCTTTTCTGAAGTTTTCGCACTGTTAGAAGTAATCGTTGTTTGTGCGTCATTATTTATATTCGCATTATTAATTTGATCGAGGGCAACGTATGAGACTCCACCCCCAAGTAAACCTGCAACCACACCAACAATGGCGGTTTTGACCAGACCATTCTGCTTGCGTCCAGAATTTCGATTGTCCATTTTATAATCTCCTTTGCATACTTTCGTTTAGTATACTGAAAAGTTTGAGCTTATTTTTTTAAATTTGTACTAAATTAGTTGGTTCATCGGGATCAGCTACCAAAATTTTAACATCACTCGGCAAATTAGCGTCGCCATTAACCAGCATTTGCTTAGCAGCGTCATAGGCCAATTTAGCCGTATTGTTATGCTGACTGCGGTGTGCCAGAAAAATATGCTTAGTCTTATTGGACACGACATCAAGCAGTGCCTGCCCGGCATCTTCATTTGACAAGTGACCAACATCGGACAGGATTCTTTGCTTTAGCGCCCAAGAATACGGCCCGTTGCGCAGCATCATGTCATCGTAATTAAATTCCATTAAATACGCGTCAGCGTCCGCAATCACGTCCTTGACCTTATGCGAGACATAGCCGGTATCCGTTAAGAATGCCATCCGTTTGCCGCCGCTAGTAAAAACATAGTACTGGGGCTGCGCGGCATCATGACTGGTGGCAAAGGCCGTCACATCGAGATCGCCAAAAGTTTTGGTTTGTCCCGGCTCAATCAGGTTCATTTGCTGAACCGGAAGCTGGCCAATTTTTTGTGATTCAGTCAAATATTCCCAGGTACCGCTATTGGCATAAGCGGCAATTTGCGGATAGCGGCGCATTAAAACGCCTAAGCCTTTACTGTGATCAGAATGATCGTGGCTTAAAAAAACCAAATCGATGTCATTAATTTCAACACCTACTTCAGCTAACAATGTCTTGATTTTTTTCCCAGACAGACCAGCATCCATTAGTATTTTATGCTGTCCTGTTTCGATTAAACTAGTATTACCAGTTGAACCACTGGCTAAAACCGAAACTTGCACATTTACTCCTTTCTAGTTTTGAACATTATACGACCCACTCTGCAAAATTTGGGCAGTAAATGCATTTACCCGCTTGACCGCAACATTCTTAGTGGCCTTGCTTTCAACAAAAATCAGCCACGTCGGCAGTAAAATCGTATTACCGCGCACATCGGTCAGCTTGGAATAGCCTAATTTAACCTGGATTACTCGGGAATTATTGTTGATTTCACGGTCAGTATACATTGCTTTGACCGCATGCCAAGCACTAATGATTAATTGCGGTTCACGAACCGAACTAATTGGTCCCATGTAAGTCAGCGTGTAATTTGTTATTTGATTGTTATGCACATTTATGGTCAGCTGTGCGTCACTATCATAGATCTGGCCATAATCTGTTTTCTGCACGTAACAATACGTGTCTTCGCCCGAAATGCTCGGATCGTAAACAAACTCTTTTCCATAAGGAACATTCGCCGGATCATTTTTAAAATCTTCCAGCTGCTGCAAGATTTTTTGACGGTCGCCGTCAAGTAACACGACGGCTTTCGGCGTTCCAGTCAAAGTATTGTCTGTTTTCGAATAACGGCTTGACACCTGGGTTAAGCGGCTGGTTTTGCGTGAAAGATAGTCCTGGTTTTTAGCAGCCAAGTAGTAGCCGGACTGCTGCTTGCGTGACAAATGCAGAGGCAAGTCGATACCGTCTGCCCGCATTTCTGCCCGAATACTAGTCGAAGTCGTCCCCGTCGTACTGCTTAAGCTAATCGGGGAGCGCCAAATTTCAATACCAAGATAAATGTCGATCAAGAGAAAAACGATAAAAAATAGCCATTTAATTCTTTTTCTATCCATTAGTTGCTCTCCTCCTGCTTTACTTCATCCAGCTTGTTCAACTGATTGAAATCCTGCTTTTCCCATTCAGCAAGGCTCTTCCATTGACCATAGGCTTTGATGAAATAGGTCGGAATCAAGTTGACCAGGCTATCATGACTTTGATCTTCTTCCACTCTGAAAGCCACGATTACGCGTTGAATCTCAGCTTTTTTCATTCCTGAGTTGACTAAGCGATGCAGCACCTCATCAGTTGACTCAAGCCTTCTAGTCTGGCCATCAAACGGGATCGGGATTTGCAACTCCAAGTTATTAAAGGCGACTTGAACCGTATCCTGGGTCAGTGTTGTGCTGACCTGGGGACTAGCCGTGCCGATAAATACGGGCATTCCTTCAACGTAGTTGCTGTAACTAACCGTGGCGTTTGTCGTATCAAAATATCGCAGGTCCTGTTCACCCAACCCCAGCTTATGAACGTACTCGACGCTGTTAATTAAGCGATCATTTTCCGTGAGCTTTTTGCGTTTCTCATAGCGCGTATACCGCAGGTCATGGTATGTGTTGCTAGTTTCCGGCACGCGCAACTTGGTGTAATAATTAAGCGAATATGTTGTCCAGCCATTTTTGCTGGAACTCGAAGTTACATTGGCCGTTCCTAACAGGCGTGATACAAAGTAGGAATCGGTTTGCGTGTTGGTCAAATAGCTGTATATCCGCCAGCTTTCCGTCTTAGTATAGAAGGTTTCATAACTATCTTTAATCCGGACAAACTTGACCTGCTTTTTCCCCCGGGCATTAGCAGCATAGCTGCGCAAGCGATTAAAGTTGGCGTTCAACAAATTAACGCGGTACATGGTGGTAGTTTCATCATTGCCAAGATAAAGCAGATCATTGTGCGACGAAACGAAGAAGCGCCGGAATTTTTGGTCATTATTTCTTAAACTTTTTTTGGTAAATAAGTTGATGCTAACCTCATTGGGAAAAGTTAA
>CALYQE010000108.1 GCA_945281075.1 uncultured Lactobacillus sp.
GAAAAGAAAATCCTAGTATTTATCAAGAAAAAGACGGACATTTAGTTCGAACATTGAAGGTGCGCGATTTTCTAGCTTTAGGAGTAGGCACAATCGTGTCGACTTCAATCTTCACTCTGCCTGGTGAAGTTGCAGCTCTTCACACGGGGCCAGCGGTCGCCATCTCATGCGTCCTGGCTTCGATTGTCGCTGGGTTAGTTGCTTTCGCGTATGCCGAAATGGCTGCCGCGATGCCATTTGCCGGTTCAGTT
Source organism: uncultured Lactobacillus sp. (assembly GCA_945281075.1). GTDB lineage: Bacteria > Bacillota > Bacilli > Lactobacillales > Lactobacillaceae > Lactobacillus. The sequence goes on from CALYQE010000108.1 coordinate 252, forward strand.
TACTCTTGGATTAATGTGATTTTTGGTGAATTCTGGGGCTGGCTTTCAGGTTGGGCATTACTAGCGGAATACTTGATTGGCATGGCCTTTATTGCATCAGGCTTATCCGCTAATTTTAGAGCATTAATTACTCCTTTAGGTTGGCGACTGCCCAACGCATTAGTTAATCCGTTAGGAATCAACGACGGCGTGCTAGATTTAGTAGCATTAATTGCGATTATGTTGTCTGCCGTTTTAGTAAGTTTTGGCGTTTCCAAAGCCTCGCGCGTTGAAAATACCCTTGTGATTGTCAAAGTCATGGCAATTGTGTTGTTCGTCGTCGTTGGGCTGACGGCAGTCAAAAAAGCTAATTTCCTTCCATTTATTCCTAAATATCGGCCAACTGTTAACGGGGCTTTTGGTGGCTGGCAAGGTATTTATGCCGGTGTGTCAATGATTTACATTTCTTTCTTGGGCTTTGACACCATTGCCTCCAACTCCGCCGAAGCGATCAATCCGCAAAAAACCATGCCGCGCGGGATCATCGGCTCATTATTAATCGCCGTTGTTTTGTTTGTAGCGGTTAGTCTGGTGCTAGTCGGCATGGTCCCATATCGTCAATACCTTAATTCAGCAGAACCAGTTGGCTATGCACTTCGTCAAACCGGTCACGGCGTCATTGCAATTATTGTGCAAGTGGTCGCCGTACTAGGAATGTTTACGGCTTTAATCGGCCTCTGCATGGCTAGTTCCCGCCTAGTTTATTCTTTTGGTCGCGATGGCATGATTACCAAAAAGTTAGGTCAGTTAAATAGCAAGCACCGTCCGGCTAATTCGCTTTGGACGGTTGCTGTTTTAGCAACCATCATTTCAGCCTTTATTCCATTTTCCTTTTTGACGCAGCTTGTCTCCGCTGGAACATTAATTGCTTTCATGTTTGTTTCACTCGGCATTTATCGCCTGCGTCCAAGGGAAGGTAAAGACATTGCTAATCCTGCTTTTAAAATGCCACTTTATCCGGTTTTGCCATTTCTAGCCTTTTTGGGGTCGTTTATCGTCTTTTGGGGACTAGATCTCCAAGCCAAAAAGTACATGCTATTTTGGACAATAATCGGCATCGTGATTTATTATCTCTATGGCGTGCGTCATTCGGCAATTAAGTATTAATATTTTTAAAACAAAAAATCGTTAGTCATACAAAAAGCTTCAAAGTCCTAAAAACTTTGAAGCTTTTTTAGTGTTGATTATAAATTAGCATCCATGTTAAACGTTAATTTCGACATGTTAATTGAATCGATCATCATTTGCGCCCAAAATTTTTCTGAGCGCTTGCGCGTATAAGCGACGGTTTCCTGATTTGCCTTGGTCAAATAAGCAGTTAATTCGCTTCCTGTCTTATCGCCTGCACCATCAATTACGGCATGGACACGTTGACGGAAATATTGGTTTAATTCCTTTAAATAGTCAGTATCCAATTGGACAAATTGTGGGTAATGGCTTTCAACCAAAGCCGCAAGTGATTTGTAATACCACCAAGCATCTTGCATGTTATAGTCGAGCGAAGTGTTATTGTATGATGGATCCGTATCGTTCATGTTGGCAAAGAAAGGCACAAATGGCGTAAAGGTTGGCCCACCAATGCAAAGCCACATTACGGCCGCTTTATCAGCTGGCACATCATTTCTGATTTGCAAGATATGGGCATTTTGCGTACGGTTTAAGCCAATCGGACGAAAACGATGCTTTTCTTCTTCAGTTCCTTTGCCAAATGGATCATATGGCGTGTTTTGATAATGACTGCCTAAAACGAATTCAATGTCTTCGCGGGTGATTTTCTTAGCAGCCCGGCGAATGAATGGCAGGTCTCCATCAGTTGGATCCTGTTCGATTTCAGGATTAAAGTATTTTTGCCCATACCAAACTCGGTTCGTGTTATAGAAGCGATCTTGTTGGCTGTAAGTACCAAAAATGTGGCGGAAGTTCCAGCCTTCATGGTCAACATTTAAATGATGTTCTTTAACAAATTCCTGTATTCCTTCACTCCACATAAAGTTATCCGGATCATTAAAGTCCACTTGCTCAATTGAAACGCGGTTAGCGGCAACCGCATAGGCATCATCCGGAATCCGTTGGGCAACCCAGTGGTGACCGGTCACAATTTCCATGTACCAGATGTCATCCTTGTCACCAAATAAAACGGAATTTCCGGCTGGTGAACCATATTTAACAATCAGCTGGCCTAAATATTCAACACCTTTTTTAGCCGAATGAATGTAAGGTAAAACGACCGATTGCATGCAATCTTCGTCCAGACCATCTTTGACCAGTGGATCATAAGCAAGAGCGCGTTCATTGCCATAGGTTGACTCAGTGCATGACATTGCCACGTTTTCTTGGTTAATTCCACTTTCATCGTAATAACCCAGATTTTTGTAGTCTACATTGGGCACTGCCGGCACAGCTTGAGCATTTTCTGGTAAATCCATCTCGAACTTGTTCAGCCAAGACTTAATCTTGCGTCCTTTTTCACCCTTTGCAGCTGGATGAATGATAAATTTTTGTGGTGTTATCGGACGAAAAGTATCATCGTCACGGGCAATCATGGTTGAGCCGTCAACTGATGCCTTCTTACCGACTAAAATTGTTGTACATGCACTATATTCCTTCATCTCAATCTCCTTAAACTTTTTCTTAAACTAAATCGTGGAAAAGACCAACGGCGTAATCAGCGGCATCAAAGTCGGCCAAATCACTGGCCTTTTCACCCAAGCCGACTAACTTAACTGGCAATTTCATTTCATTTCTGATCGCTAAAACAACCCCACCTTTTGAGGAGCCGTCTAATTTGGTTAAGACCAGACCGGTTAATTTGGTCGTTTTATCAAAATCCTTCGCTTGCAGCAAGGCATTTTGCCCAGTTGAACCATCCAGTACCAACAAGGTTTCGGTTGGCTCGTCAGGTGCCTGCTTTTTAATGGTGCGCTCAATTTTTTCAAGCTCATTCATTAAATTCTTTTTGTTTTGCAAACGGCCTGCCGTATCAATTAATAAATAATCAACGTGTTCCGTCAAAGCGCGATTAGTCGCATCATATACAACAGAAGCCGGATCGGCTTGCTCTTTGCCCGTCACAACCGGAACATCAACACGTTTGCCCCATTCAACCAATTGTTCAACCGCGCCTGCCCGAAAAGTATCAGCAGCAGCTAGCAAAACCGATTTTCCTTCATCTTTAAAACGTTTGGCCAATTTGCCAATCGTCGTGGTTTTACCCGCGCCATTGACACCAACAAAAAGATAGATATTAGGCTTTCCGTCTTGATGAAAGTGGAGTTTTTCTTGAGCACTGTCACCATTTTGATCGTATAGTTCGACCAGCTTTTCAACAATTACCTTTTTGAGCTCTTCATGTGATTTGGCCTTTTGCAATTTAGCTTCGTCCCTTAAGGCTGTTGTTAATTGTTCAGCCGTTTCGTAGCCGACATCGGATTCGATCAGCAATTCTTCCAGATCATCAAAAAAGTCTTCATCAACCGTTCTAAACTGAGCGAAAAATTCGTTGAGACGAGCGCCAAAGCCCTTATTGGTTTTCTCGAGTCCTTTTTCATATAACTCAGTTTGACTTTCGGCTTCCTCTTCTTCAGGAGCTTCTTCCGAAACTGAATCTTGCTGCGAGTCCTCTACTTCTTCGTCTTCTTCATTCAGGCTGCTTGTAGTATTATCAGCTTCAACATCAGTTTTTGCTGTGTCATCTTTTTCTGTTTCAGCAGTATCAGCCGTTTCGTCCTGTTTTTGTTCTTCTTTTGTACCAGACTCACTATTCTCAGCTTCTGCCTGCTTTTTAGTTGTTTTATCTTCGTCTTCTTCGCCAAACAAAGATTTCTTTATCTTATCAAATAAACCCATCTTATTTCACCTCATTTTTTAGCTCTTTTAAAGAGACTGATAGCACTTGAGAAACACCAGATTCTTGCATCACTACACCGTATAGCTGATCAGCCCGTTCCATTGTTCCGCGACGATGCGTAATGACAATAAATTGGGTATGCATGTCATAATCCTCAAGGAATTGGGCAAAACGCGTAACGTTAGCATCATCAAGTGCGGCCTCGACCTCATCTAAGACTGAAAAAGGCACTGGTTTATATTCCAGCATGGCAAATAATAAAGTAATCGCCGTCAGCGCTCTTTCTCCACCTGAAAGCAAACTCAACCGTTGCAGCTTTTTACCAGGTGGTTGAGCAATGATCTCGACACCTGTAGTCAACAAGTCCTCAGGATCCGTTAAAACCAGCTTGGCATTACCGCCTCCAAAGACAACTGGGAAAAGCTTAGTAAAACTTTTTGCGACTGCGTTAAAGGTTTGACTAAATCTGGAACAAACTTCTTGGTCTAATTCGGCCATTGATGCTTGCAGGTTATCCCGACCCTTAATCAAGTCATTTTGTTGGTTATTGAGAAAATCATAACGCTTCTTCACATGATCATATTCTTCAATTGACTTGAGGTTGACGGGGCCAATATCTTCAAGCGACATCTGATGAAGCTTCACGCTTTTTTGCAATTTTTCACGCGTTTGCTCATCATTTGCGCCTTCAGCTTGCGAAATAGCCGCCTCAAAAGATAAGGAATAGTCTTTGTTGAGCTTTTCTAATTTTTGGTCAATTTTGGCAGCTAGCTTGGTAATTTCAATCGAAAACCCTTCCTGCTCGCCAGCAGCATCTTTACGCAACTCGTAATTTCGACTTGCGACTTGATCCAACTGGTTAATGTTGGCATCAAACTTGCCCAGTTGCGCGCTCATTTGACTCAATTTTGCCTGCAATTCTTCTTTCTTAGCCGCATCCTCTTTTTGTTCTTGTTTCATTTGCTTTCTTTTGCTTTGATCAAGTTCGCTGCTCTGCGTTAGACTCGTCAGCTTGACAGTTAAGGACTGAATTTGGGCTTCTTGCTGTTTAAGATCGGTTGTTTTTTCAGTTTGTTGCTTTTTCAAGTTTTCTATTTTATTAGTATAAACGGCAATCTTCGGATCTAACTCAGACAGCTTTTCTTGCACCTGCTGATTAAGCGCAGTGAAGTTCTCGATCCGATTTTGAATTTCAGCAATGGCTTTTTTCTGCTGCTCAATCTGCATTAGCAGTTCAACTTTTTGTTTCTCCGCTTGCTGGATTTTTTCCTTAAGCGCAATAATTTGTTCGCTTCGCTCTTGTTCATGTGCTTCAAGCAGTTTATTAGCGGCTTTTAGGCGATTAACCTCTTTTTCCTGGTTCTGAAATGAGAGAACCGCTTCGCCCAAATCAACACTATATTCCTGCTGTTTCTTTTGAACTTCTTCTATTTCAGCGGCTAGCGCCTCACTTGAGTCTGCTAGTTCACCATAGCGACTTTGATCAGCTTTCAGCTGCTCTTTTAGTTGAGTCAGTGTTTGTTTCAACTGATTCAGTTCAGAAGCTGTTTGCAATGGTGAATTGGCTTTCTGGTTATGGGCTCCACCGGTCATTGACCCACCGGGAGAAATAATATCTCCATCAAGGGTAACAATGCGGTACCGCGCAATTCGTTGGCGCATGATCATTGCATGGTCAATCGTGTCAACTATAATCGTACTGCCAAGCAAGTAATTAATTGCAGCAGAAATGTTTTGCCCCGTCGCACTTTCAACTAACTGACTGGCAATTCCTTGAAACCCTTCATATGAAGCGATTGTTTTGGCTGTTGAAGGTGGGATCGAATTTTCACGCAAACCATCAAGTGGTAAAAAGGTTGCTCGTCCAGCATGCGTCTTCTTCAACTGGTTGATTGCATCACGCGCACTGGTTCGCGTGGTCGTTATCAAGTCTTGTACGCCCCCACCTAAAGCGGTTGACATTGCGGCTTCATATTTGGCCGGAAAAGAAAGCAATTCCCCGACTACCCCGATCACGCCTGGAAAAGCAGCTAAATTATTTAAAACGTTTTTAACGCCATAATAATACCCTTCATGCCGTTTACGAATGTTTTCAAGCGCTTCGTAACGGGCGTTTATTTGACTATAACGCTGATTATTTTCACTGACAATTTGTCTGAGATCCGCCAAAGCGGCTTGCTTTTTGGCCTGCTTAGCAGCTAACTGCGCCGCCTTAGTTTTTTCAACTTGGTATTTCTCTTTAAGTTCTTTGCCCTGAGTTTTCAAACGTTCAAGCTCTTTAGTTGCTTTTTCCAACTGATCGGCCACGTCATCATTTTGATACTCATGATCTTCAGCGGTTCTTTTCAGCTCAGAATTCAAATAAACTATTTCATTATTATTAGAGGTTTGGTCCTGTAACAATTG
>CALYQE010000109.1 GCA_945281075.1 uncultured Lactobacillus sp.
TATTTGGCTGTCTTTTAGATAAATTTGGTATGAAGATTTTGTCTGTCCCATCCGAGCTATTTGGTCATAATCTTTTACCTGATAAAAGCTAATAATCATCAGGTAAGTGAGGATAGTGACAACCATTAAACAGCCAGAAACTATCTTTTTCATTGAGGGACCTCCTAAAAAATAGGTGTAGTTGTCAGTTAATATCTATATCTATAATATCTTACATATATAACTCTTTTCAAGCGATCTCAGGGATTATCAAAATCCGATTAGGTAATTAATGAGCTATGGTGTCAGCGGCTCCAAATATCTACTAATCTAGTTAATTAAAACAAAAAAGACAATCATCTTTGATTGTCTAAATAATCATCTCTATCAATGCATTTACATAGTTTAATTGCACTTTTTAACGTTTATTAATTGTTACCGCGCCATCAATTACGCCACTATCATCTGACAAGCTCATTGCTGCATTTTTCACATCAACAACTAAATCATTGCCAAGATACTGCATTTCGGCAGGACTAGTGTAAATCTTAAGTCCTGCATTGTTTTCAGTTTCAATTGAAAAATCAGGATCTTGTTCGTTTAAAATGACAAATTGAAAACGTGAACCTGCAGAGCAAGAACCACCGATATCAGAATATTTATTAGAACCGTCATTTAGGGATAGCAAAACAACTTGACCATCTTTAATTTGGTCTTTTATCTTATCTGCTGCAGCAGGCTTAATGTTAATTTTAACTGTTTCTGAATTACTCATTGTAAAATTTCCTCCTGATCAATGCCTATTTTCTCAAGTATAGAATGGATCAAGTTCAGAAGTCAAAATTTATGTTTATGCGTTATTTGCTCTGTGACCTTTTGTTCTATCCAAATATTTATATTGCGTATATAAGAAAAAAAGCTCAAAATGGATATTAATAACTCATAGATGATTGTAACTTGTGAAAGGGGACATTTTATGACCGTCTTGAAAAAGATCGTTAGTGATAAAATTCTACAGATTACCTTTGTGATCACGGTAATTAGCCTTTTCTTTGCTCGACCCCAGTTAGCTGATATTAACTTGCACACCATTTTTTCAGTGGCCGCAATGTTAACTATTATTCAAATTTATGCTTATCTTCACGTCCTCGATGTTTTGGCTTATAAATTAACTAGTATTGCCGACAACATGCGTAAACTCAACATTTTGTTTACGCTCTTGGCGATTATTTCGGGGATGTTTTTAGGCAATGACATAACCGCGTTGACCTTAATTCCTTTATATTTAAACATTGCTAAGCGCTGCGATCTGCCGCAGATTTTGCCGGTAACGCTAATTGGCATGGGGGCTAATATCGGTGCCGCCTTTACCCCTTGGGGTAATCCGCATAACATCTTTTTAGTCAGCAAGTATTCAGTTTCAGCAAGGGCCTTCTTCTCATGGTCTTTGCCTTACTTGCTGTGCGCTTTAGTGATCACTCTGATCATTTTTCATTTTATTCCCCGGAAAAAAATTCCGGTCCAGGACATCAAGCAAATTAATATTAGCGTTCGCCCAACTGTGGTAACTACTGCAGTTTTTGCTCTGTTCTTTTTGGGTATGTTCAAAGTGATTAACGTGGTGATTCCCATGATTGTGGCAATTGTCTTGGCGCTTTTGATCAACCCACGGATTTTGCTCAAAATTGATTATGCCCTCCTGCTGACTTTTACCTGCTTTTTTGTGTTCATTAGCGACATCCAGCAGATTCCCATGATTGTTGCCTTTATTCATACGATGATCAATTCCGAAACTTCGACTTACTTCACGTCAATTTTGTCCAGTCAAATCATCAGCAACGTTCCGGCAACCATTCTGGTCGGTAAGTTTACCCCTTACGCTGAAGCCCTCTTTTTAGGCTCAAATATTGGCGGCTTTGGCTCACCAATTGGTTCAATGGCCAATATGCTTGTGCTTAAAACTTTCACTCAGAATGCGACCGTCTCACGCGGCCAGTTTTTCCGCAAGTGGCTGCTGATGCAGTACGTTGCCTTGCTTGTGTTAACAATCATCGGCTGGGTGCTGTTGCTTTTTAACCGCAACTAGTCATTTGCCGCGTGAATTCTTTTTCTACGCAACGGCGTTATTATCAGTTATAATTGTCTGATAGAGATTAAGGAGGAAAACCATGGCAAATTCAACTTGGTTAATCATCATTATTGCAATTATTGTCGTTTTACTAATTGCAATTTATATTGGCATTTACAACGGTCTGCAAAAAGCCAAAGTTTACACCGACGAGGCCTGGAGTCAAATTGACGTCCAATTAAAGCGGCGCAATGACCTCATCCCCAACTTGGTTGAAACTACCAAAGGCTACGCTAAGCATGAAAGTGAAACACTGGAACGGGTAGTGCAACTGCGCAATCAATTAGTTAATGTTCCTAGTGATGATCATGCTGAAACTTTGAAAGTTTCAAATCAAATTTCAGATGCACTGAAATCAATCTTTGCTTTATCGGAAAGTTATCCTGATTTAAAAGCTAATCAGAGTTTTGGACAATTGCAAGAGGAATTGACTAATACCGAAAACAAGATTGCTTATTCCCGACAGCTTTATAACTCATCTGCTGCCGTTTATGATCAAAAGCTGCTGACTTTTCCTTCCAATATTGTTGCCAGCATTCATGGCTTCAAGAAGGTTGATTATCTCCAAACTAGCGAAGCAGAAAAAGAAGTGCCTAAAGTTAAGTTTTAAGTATAGGTAATTGTAATGTTATTTGAACAAATTGCCCGTAATAAACGCAAAACAACTTTGATCATGGGCCTGTTCATTATCATCTTGGCCTTGGTGGGCGCCGGCATTGGCTATATCTGGGGCAATCGGCCCGTTTTAGGCATTGTCATTGCCCTGATTTTCAGCATCATCTATATGCTGATCGTTTTGCCAAATCCGGCTAGCATGGTTATGAACTTAAACCATGCCCAAGAAATTAGCGAACAAGACAATCCGCAGCTTTGGCACGTTGTCGAAGACATGGCGCTTGTTGCTCATGTGCCGATGCCCCGGGTTTTTATCATTAATGATCCAAGTCCCAACGCGTTTGCAACAGGCCGCGATCCTGATCACGCCGCGGTTGCGGTCACTCAGGGCTTACTGGACATGATGAACAGAGAAGAGCTTGAGGGCGTATTAGGGCATGAAATTTCCCACATCAGAAATTATGATATTTTAGTTTCAACCGTGGCTGCCGTTTTAGTCGGCGTCATTTCTTATTTGTCAGGGATTGCCAGTCGCTATATTTGGTGGATTGACGATGACAACGATCGTAATGATCGTGACGGTGGCAATACTGTGGTGGTCATTTTTAAAATTGTGGCAATTCTCTTTGTGCTCATCTTGGGGCCCATTTGTGCCAGTCTGGCCCAAATGGCACTGTCGCGTAACCGGGAATATTTAGCAGACGCCTCTTCGGTTGAATTGACGCGCAATCCGCAAGGACTGATTGCTGCTTTAACTAAGATCGAGGGCTCTGACCCGATGAAAACGGCAGATCCCAGCAGCGCGGGCATGTACATCGAGGATCCGCTGCGCAAGCGGCAAGGCTTAACTCACTTATTCGACAGCCATCCGCCTACAAGCGAGCGCATTAAGCGTTTGGAACAAATGTAATTGTTTAAACTTAAAAAGAAGCATCAGTTGAAGCTTCTTTTTTGCTTTAACTTATTTCAAATTAATATTGGCTTGTCGAAATAACTCTGCACGCATTTGAACCGGTGTTTCGTGGTAATATTCGTTAAACTTTTTATAAAAGAACGACTTGCCGCTGTAGCCTACCCGGGCAATCACTTCCTTTACTGAAATGTCTGGTCGTGCCAGCAAATTGCGGGCTTCTTGCATTCGACGCTCATCGACGTGCTCGACAAAGCTTTTTCCGGTTTTTTGCTTAACCAGACTGGAAAAGTAGTTCGGGTTTAGTCCAAAATGCTTGGCCGCCTCATTCAGAGTAATATTTGAAAAATTGCGGTCAATGTATTCGTCGAGTGCGGACTGGGCAAAGCGATGCTGGGCAGCGGTGACTTGCTCGAATTCCTGATTGCGAATTGCTGAAATCAACATGATGGCGATCTCGGCCATAATCAAATTGCGGGTAAAGAGGTTCTGCTTGAGGTATTCGTCAATTATCTGCCGCATCACTTGACTGGTTTGCGACATTGACGAACAGTTTAATTTGATTGAGCGGTCGGTTTTTAAAGCCGTCCTGATCTGTCGCAGCACTTTTTGCTCTTTGGCGTTAAACGATGAGAGGTCACCCGAAAAAAACTTTTCTGCCAGTTCAGCACGTAATTCGAACTTAACCAAAATGGCGCTTTTGTCCTGTTTTTCAACCTCATAGTCACATTTATCAAGTAAAATCAGCAAATTACCGCGTTCAAGTTCGCTATTTTGCCGATTAGTATTAATCTTCGTCGATCCTGTCGCCGCATAAAGCAGCGTGAGCTTACTTGTCTGATAGCGATGAATGCCTGAATTATGGTTTTCTAAATACGCCTGCAATAAATTAAAATGCCCTTCTGGTTTAAGACGTATTTCATTTGTATCCAAGCTAGTCGAATCTAAAATGCTTGCCAGATATTGCTCAAGTTTAACTGCAGCCATTCCTTTACCTTCTTAATTAATAATTAATTTTTTACCTTATTATATATCAAAGATAGCTCAAAAATACTAACTAATCGATCAGAACTTTTACAAAGCAGCTGTTTTGCGGTTATCGCATTTGGCAATTTCTGGACAAAAAAAAGCGCTTTAGGTATAATGAACCTGAAATATCGGGGTGCCAACTATCGGCTGAGAATATACCCATTAAACCTGCTATGGATAATGCCAGCGAAGGGAAAATTATTGTACTTTACGTCGTCTGGCTATTGCCATGACGACTTTTTAGATTGGAAAAAAATTGCTGCTAACTAATAACCTTACATTTTCATATGATTCGCATCATCTCATTCTGGACAAGATTAGCCTGGCTATTCCCGAAGGGAAGTTTTCGCTTTTAGTCGGACCAACTGGCTGCGGCAAGTCGACTTTTTTAAAAGTCCTGGCCGGCCTATATCCCAAATACGCGGGCACGCTCAGCGGCACTGTTAACTTAAACGGCCTAAAAAGCGGGCTGATGTTTCAAACCGCCAGCGAACAATTCACGATGTCAACGCCCCGCGAGGAAATTATTTTTGCGCTTGAAAACCTGCAGGTTAACCCTGAAAACTACCAGGCACGGCTAGATGAAGCCACTGCCTTTACCCAAATCGAGCGCTTGCTTGATCAAAAGATCAGCACCATGTCCGGCGGTGAACAGCAACGGGTTGCTTTAGCCATTTTAGTGGCCATGAATATCGACCTCTTTTTGTTAGATGAGCCGTTTGCCAGTTGTGATCCTGAAGCACGTCACTTTTTGATTGAGAAGCTGGCTCATTTACGCAATCAGGGCAAAACGATCATTTTAAGCGACCATCTTTTGACTGACTACGAAAATGTCTGCGATGAACTTTTTTTCTTTAAGGGACAAAGCCTCACGCCGCTTAGTAAACAAGACCGCGAGCTTCTTTTGCACAAAAGCGCGGCCACCCCAACCGCTTCTTTTGCGCTCCCTGACCACGAAGCCGCCTGTTTTCGTTTAACAAATACCAAGCTGAGCCAGAACCGGTTGCTTTTAAAGCAAGGCCACCTTGACCTGATTGCCGGCAAAACAACCTTAATTACTGGTCCCAATGGCGTTGGTAAAACTTCCTTGTTTAATGCGCTCACCAAAATGCTGCCATATACTGGCAGTCTAACCTATCTTGATCATGAAGTGCGCAAACAACCGGCACGCAGTTATCTTTTAAAGGTGGGACAAATTTTTCAAAAGGCAAGCGATCAATTCATCAATGTTTCCGTCAGAGATGAACTGAACCTGAGCCAAAAGCAATGCAGCAGCGCTTTTTTCACAGACGACAAGATTGCGGAACTGCTACGCTACCTTGATTTAGACCAGGCACTCGATCAAGTGGTTTATTCGCTTTCCGGCGGTCAGCAAAAAAAGCTGCAAATCCTCTTAATGCTAATTGCCAATCAGGATGTGCTGCTAATCGACGAACCACTCAGCGGGCTGGATCACGAATCGGCACGAAAAATCATCCACCTGTTAACCGCAAGCAAAAAAAGACGCCACCAAACGCTACTGATTATTAGTCACGAAGTGGCAACGCTAGCCGATTGCTGCGATTATCATCTTGTTTTTAAAGATCAGCGACTGACATATGTGGATAAGTGAGGTAGAAAATGAATCCTAGTTTTAAGTTCTTATTAGCACTAATTGTTTCAGTGGAAATCTCGCTCAAAAGCAGTCTGTTGACTAATTTATTAGTCATTGTCTTTTGTCTTATTTACTTATGTTATCAACACGTGCAGCTCAAAAA
>CALYQE010000110.1 GCA_945281075.1 uncultured Lactobacillus sp.
ATTAGCTTTTCAGTTAATTCCATGACGGTAATTGAAGTCTTAGGATCAAGGGCCGCCGTGTGCTCATCCAGCAAAATCAAATCTGGGCGCTGCAATGTGGCCATCAATAAAGTAATGGCTTGGCGCTGACCACCTGATAACAGGCCGATTTCAGTCTCCAAACGGTTTTCCAGATTTAAACCCAATTGGGCTAATTGCTGCTTAAAAAACTTACGATCTTGTTTTTTCACTCCTGGTAAAAAACCGCGGTGCTGGCCACGTTTCATTGCTAATGCCAGGTTTTCTTCAACTGTTAATCTAACTGCAGTTCCCATTTTAGGATCTTGAAAAACGCGACTGATGTTTTTTGCTCGTTTAGTCACAGGCAATTTAGTAATATCAGTGCCATTCAAGATGATTTGTCCTTCTTGGATCGGGATAGTGCCCGCAATGCTGTTTAGCAAGGTCGACTTACCGGCCCCGTTACTGCCGATGATAGTCACAAAGTCACCAGCGGCTAAGTCAAGATTAATGCCGCGCAATACAGGGTTCTCATTAACCGTCCCGCGCTCGAAGGTTTGATGCAGGTTCTTAATCTTTAGTACTTCTAGCATTTTTGTTTCCCCCTTTTAGATTGCGTGGTAAGTGAAAATTAGGTAGCGTCAGGCAAACTACTAAAACTAAAGCCGAAGCTAATTTGGCATCAGATGGTTCGACATTCATTTGGAAGACTAAAGCTAGAATTAGACGGTAAATGATAGCGCCAAGCACTAAAGTCAATAGCCGTCCCCAAATTGGCAGATTACGTAACAAGACTTCGGCAATAATGATCGAGGCTAAACCAATTACCAACGTACCAACGCCGGAATTAAGATCGGCAAAACCATTATTTTGGGCAAGCAAAGCACCGGAAAGAGCAATGCAAGCGTTGGAAATCATGTAACCAAGAATTTTCATATTTTGCGTGTTAATACCGTTAGCTGCACTCATTTGTGGGTTATCACCAGTGGAGCGCATTGCCAGACCGATCTCGGTTCTAAAAAAGATGACCAGTAAAATGATAACTAGCAGGGCAATAATCGTTCCCATGGCAATGACAGCATTGTTACGAGATAAGCCCCAATTTTGGGTAATGGAAAAAATAGTTTCTTTACCTAAAAGTGAGACATTGGCCGCATTTTTCATTACGCGCGAAGTAATGGAATAAAGCCCCGTCATCGTAATAATTCCTGCTAGTAAGGAAGGAATCCGTAATTTAGTATTCAAAAATCCGGTAACTAAACCAGCAATCATTCCGCCGCCAAAGGCCGCCAGTGTGGCCAAAATCGGATTGATTCCCTGAATCAAACACATTGAAGCAATTGCGCCGCCTAAAGGAAAGCTTCCTTCAGCGGTCATATCGGCTAAGTTTAGAATTCGGAAAGTGAGATATACTCCAATCGCCATTAAAGACCACAGCATTCCTTGCGAGGTCGCCGAGAGAAGTAATTCACAAAAAGTATTCAACATAATTCTGCCTTCATGCTACCTTTCTTTTTTATTTAGGAGCTTTGATCGATTTCGGGTCAATTCCTAAAGCTTTAGCCATTTCTTTGTTAACTACCAAATTTAATTGATTTGCTTTTTCAACAGGCATGTCGGCTGGTTTGGCCTTACCATCAAGAATCTTGGCAGCCATTTTACCAGTTTGCTCGCCTAAAGCTTCGTAGTCAATTCCGATCGAAGCCAGACCGCCATTCTTAATTTGATCAGTTGAACCGGCAACAAGCGGCACTTTCTTTTCTTTGACTACTTTACCAATGATTGATGATGCAGAAGCAAAAGTGTTGTCGGTTGGAACATAAATGCCTTGAACCTTTCCGGCTAAAGTTTCGGTTACTTGTTGGACATCATTAGTCGTGTTAGCAGTCTTGACTAATACCTTAACGCCTGCTTTCTTCAAAGCCGCGATTGCTAAATCAGCCTGAATTTTTGAGTTTGACTCACCAGCATTGTACATAACACCAATTGTTTTGGCTTTAGGAACAATTGATAACAACAGTTTGATTTGCTTATCGATTGAAACCATGTCAGTTGTACCGGTAATGTTTCTCCCCGGTTTAGCGTTTGAATCAACCAATTTAGCTGCCTTTAAATCGGTAACAGCAGTTACCACAGTAGGGATGTCTTTTGTGGCGTTGGCAATACTTTGTGCAGCCGGCGTCGCGATTCCTAAAATCAAATCTGATTTTTCGTTGACTAACTTTTCACTCATGCTCTTTAGGTTGTCTTGACTATTTTGAGCATTCTGGTAATCAATCTTAAGGTTCTTGCCTTCAACATAGCCTTCTTCTTTTAGCCCCTTTTTGAAGCCCTTGTATGCTTTGTCAAGCGAAGGGTGCTGAACAATTTGCAAAACGCCAACATGCTTAACCTTTGTTTCACTGTCAGCTTTTTTACTGCTGCAGCCTCCAAGCAGTAATAATCCTGCCACACTAATTCCCGCCATTATTTTTCTGATCTGCATTTTTGCAATCCTCCATAAAAAAATACCCACTTATTTCTAAGTGGGCAATCCAAAAATTATCTGGTAATTAAATAGTTGCGATTAGCCACTTAGAATTATGTGGCTAACCGTAATTAAATCGCTCTAGCCATCATAGATAAATTCAAACTTGCGTTTTGTTTGAATCCATCTAGATGAATTCAAACACTATCTAAAATAGCTAAAGTAATAACGGTTATTCAGTTGTGAGTTTTGTTTGATTTCCATTTTGAAAATACCTCCAACCTTGATGAAAAAATTATAAAATAATAAAAATTCAAAGTCAAGCAAAAAATAATTTATTACGTTGCCTGACTTTGAATTTTTTTGAGCAAGAATGGCTAAATACGTTAATGAAAGCTAGTATTTTTGCCCAAAAACTCCGATGTTGTTTTTTCTGATCTTGTTTTTTGATTCTTTTTTGTTAAAATAAAGACAGGTTGCCGGTTTGTAAAAATGGAAAGGTGAAAAGTATGAAGTTAGGAAAGAATTTTCACAAGAAGTTTAATCAATTTTTGTCAATATTTTGTATTTTGACAATGGTAGCTTGTAATTTCCCTGTGCAAATTGATGCCGAAAATGTTCAGGGCGAGGAACCAAGAACCGAGGAATCACAGCAAACAAACCAAAATCAAACTACTCAAAAAGAACAGTCCAAAGAACAAACCAATGAGCAAACTGGCAGCAGCGGTACTGCAGCGGTCAATAACGGCAGTAAGGAAGAAACTAATTCTAATCAAGCTGAGGCAAAAGCAAAGGATGCTAATAAAGCCAAAACCAGCAATTTAAAAAAAGGTACGAGCGCGCGCTCTTTTACCGGACAGCCTCTTACTGAATATGGTAAAACGGTCGTTCCAGATGATGACACGGTAATACTAGGCTCCTTTGCCTTAAAGTTTATTCCCGGGAAAACGACCGTTGAGACCTTTGGCCAAGGTTGGAACTCAGTCTCTGGCAGTGAGGTTGGCTTTATTGGCGCCGATCATGAGGATCAAAAAGGTAAGATTGGTCTTGTTTACAAAAACGTTGGCACCTATGATGGTCAGGTCATTAATTTACGAATTGTGATTAATGACTGGTCGCAGTTTTCAACCAAAAAAAATGGCTTGATCAAATACCGGACTAATACAATTGGCACATCGACTCAAAAATATAACTGGGTTGACCAAACGTGGAAATTTGAGTACCAAGATGGTGGAAAAGCTGAACTTAAAAATACTTATATGACTTGGTACGATATTGATCAGCTCCAATATATGACTTTTGATCAAAAATCGTCCAATGAGATCTCACATATTTATGCTTCCAAAGATAACCAAATCCACTATTCAAACGAGGATCAATTTGGGACTACTTTTTTTGCTCCGACGGATAAAGATACCAATGATGATGATAAGACAGCAATGTATACCACCTTATTTGATAACACAAGTGAAGTCAGGTTCAAGTGGGGAAAAGACTATTCGAACATGTCTCCTGAGGCTGATTTGGGCAATGGGGAGTTTTTAGGTTTCTCCGCAAAGAAAATTGCCCGGACACAACCGGACGCGCCAACCAAAAAAGTTACCGACAAAAACGAAATTAATGAGGAGTCTAACGAGCTCTTTAACGTAAGAGAAAAGTTTAAGTACACTATCTATCAAACGGTTCCGGATGAGTACCCGGAATACTACTACGGTGAGTTTAAGATTGACGATACGATCAATCCCAACCTGAAAGTTGATCAGGTAAAGGTCTACAATGTTTCTGATCAAGATGTAACTGATGAATTTGACATTCAAAATGATGGTAACCATTATACCGTTTCCGCTAAGAAGGAATTTTTGGCTGACCCTGGTTTTTATTACAACACCTATCGCGTTGAATTTGATGTTCAAATCGATCCTAGCAAAGAGCAAACTCCAGGTGAAGGAGGGCAATATTCCTATTCTAATGTAGCTACCGCAACAATAACTTCTGAAAATAAAACATTTGTCAATCAATCAAATGAAGTTCAAACATGGGTTGAGCGGCAAGATCTGAGCTTTCAGAAAATTTGGGAAGACTTTAATGACTTATATCATTTGAGGCCAAGCAGCATCACGGTTGACTTATATCAAAGTGCTAGAGATGATAATGGCCAAGTAGTTCAATCCCCCACCAAAATTAGAAGCATTCAAGTTTCGCCAGATAAAGACAATAATTGGGGAGGGGTATTCGAACACTTAGACACGCGAGATGATGAAGGTAATTTTTATGACTATAAGCTTAAGGACAGTGTTCCTGGCTATACCTCAATATATGATGATGCCATTTTAACTAATGAATTAGATCATCTGGTCACGATAACTGCGAAGAAGATTTGGCAAGATAACAATGACGAATTCGGCAAACGCCCTGATTACGTCATGATCGATTTGTATCGTCAAACAGATTCTTCCGATAGAACAAGGATCGATTCACGCCAAGTTGACCAAACTAATAATTGGACCTATGAATTTACGGACCTTGAAAAATACGATGAAAATGGGAAGCCATACCAGTATTTTGTTGATGAGGAAGATGTCCCTGAAGACTACCAAAAGAAAATTGAGGGTAACAACATCATTAATACCTTCGTTGGAACACAAACAATTAGTGGTCAAAAGAAATGGGAAGATGATAACGATGCCAATAAGGCTCGACCTGCTGAAGTAACCATTCACTTGCTGGCAAATGGCCAAGTTAAAGCAACGAAGACGGTAACTGCGGCTGATGATTGGAAATATGAGTTCAAGGACCAGCCTTTATTAGGAGACGACGGTAAGAAAATCAATTATACGATTTCAGAAGATAGCGTGAAGGATTACAGCACGGAAATTAAAGGTTTTGATGTGACTAACACATATTCTCCTGGTAAAACCAGTTTAACAGTAACTAAAAACTGGCAGGATAACTCAAATCAAGATAATATTCGCCCAAGCAAAGTTGAGATCCAGCTTTTGGCAAATGGTCAAAAGCAAGGTGATCCGATCACTCTTAACAGTGAAAATAAATGGACCTATACTTGGCAAGACTTAGTTCAAGCTAGTCAGGGCAAAAA
The DNA here is from genome assembly GCA_945281075.1 of uncultured Lactobacillus sp. Lineage (GTDB taxonomy): Bacteria > Bacillota > Bacilli > Lactobacillales > Lactobacillaceae > Lactobacillus. The sequence continues at coordinate 5,565 of CALYQE010000110.1, forward strand.
GATTAAGTACACTGTGCAAGAATTAACAACTGCAGCCGGATACGATACCAAGATTGATGATTCCAATTCTGGCAATGTAATTGTCACTAATAGCCATACTCCTGCAACGACAGCAATAAGAGTAGCGAAAATTTGGAATGACAATAATAATAAGGAGCTCAAGCGGCCAAATAAAATTACCGTTCAGCTTTTCCAAAATGGCGTGAAGGCCGGTGACCCAGTCGAATTGAATCCGGAAAACATGTGGATTTATGAATGGGAAAACTTGCCTGAATATCTGAATGGTAAGCAGGTTGAATATACGGTTAAGGAAGTTGATGTTCCAGCTTGGTATCAGTCAACAACTAGTTCAACAAATGGAAAGACTTTCATTATCACTAACACCTATCAAACTTCCAATACTAATAATGGAGGCGGTAATAATCAGCCCCAGCCACCAGCAGATGGGGGAAATGTACCTTCAGTTGATCCGAGCGCTCCTGTTTTGCCTCCGGTAACTCCTGACCATCCTAAGAAGTCGCACAAAAAGCCTAGCAAAGTAAAAATACGCCTGTTTAAAAAGATCGAAAAAACAAAAAGACACGATCTACCTGTTACGGGGAGAGGAATGGAAATAGGGTTGATGCTGATCGGGATTTTACTGTTACTTATGGCCTGCAGCATCAGCCTGATTAAGTTTAAGAAAAAGAAATAAAAAATGTCCACCGTTTAGGTGGCTTTGAAACAG
>CALYQE010000111.1 GCA_945281075.1 uncultured Lactobacillus sp.
GAAAATCTTCTTTAAAAAATTTTCACTTCTGTACCAACTTCAATCTGTGGGAATGACTTTTGCTCAACATATAATGATCCCGGTAACTCAGCTGTTTTTTCACCTGTAAATTTAACTGCAATGTGACCTAAATTACGCAGATTAGTATCCACCTCGTTACCAACAGCAGTAATTTGATAATCGGTTTTTCCAATTTCTAATATCATGCCTTCTTTTATTTCACTATCAACATGATGATCGGCAATAATGAAACAAGAATCGCGCAATGCACTTGGAGCCAGTTCCCCAAAAAATATTAACATATTAATGGATGCAAACTCTTGAGCATCCTTGCCTATTTCTTTTACTGTTGTTTTAAATACTGGCTTTTCAGCTAATACCAATTTTTTATTCCTTTCTATTTACCACTGTACAGGCCAAAACTTGCTAACCATGCAACGAATACACGTGGTACACCATTAATAAATCTCGAATATAATACTGAAGTTACACCAACTTCAACGGTTTCAGCATCAGCATCCATCAAGCCTAATCCAACTGGAATGAAATCACACCCATTTTGCGTGTTAATTGCAAATAAAGCCGGCAAAGCATATTGTGCAGGTATATTGCCTTTACCAATTTCTACCCCAATTAGTGTACCAATAATTTGACCAATTACTCCGCCAGGTCCAAGAAGCGGTGATAAAAATGGTAGTGAACAAACAAAACCAAGAATCATCAGTCCCCAAACGTTCCCAGCTAATGGAGTCATTAACTTAGCGAACCATTTACCAATTCCTGAAGCATTAATGATACCAATTAATAGAGAAACAAATGCCATAAATGGCAAAATTGTTTTAATTACTGTATCAACTGATTTTTTGGCAGCCTGGTTAAATGTTGCAACAACTTTTCCTACACCAATACCAATTTTGGCCACCCAGCTTTCATTTTGTTGTTGAGTCAAAGTCTTACTGGTGTCAATTTTACTTTCAGAATGAATTTCTTTTATATCACTTACTGTTTCTGATTTTACAGAAGCTGCTTCCTCTGTTGAGGTAATTTCATCAACATCAACAGCAGATACATAGTTTTCAGGAGTAATAAATTCTGCTAAAGGGCCAGATTTTCCAGTAGGCAAAACATTGACTGTTTTTATTCCCTTTTTAGGATAGATGCCACACCTTAATGTGCCTCCACAATCAACTACGGCAACGGCAATTTCTTCATCCGGGATTGATGTCTTGAAGCCATCAACTGCCTTCATTCCTGTCAGTTTTATCATTTTATCAATAATTGCCGGGCGATTCCCACCAGTTACATATAAAATTGTATGCTTCTGTTCCGTGGGGGTAATAACTAGTGGGCCTCCCCAGCCGCCTGAACCGCGAACAATTTTTATACTATTCCATTTAGTCATAACGTGTTCCCTCCGTTTTTTCTTAACCTAAAACGTTGGCTTCTTTAGATAACTCAATCCCAGTTGTTTTGCATACATAAGCAGTCGTATAATCTGTTACCCATCCACCAATAAAGTTCATAACTAACCCTACAAGCATATATCTAACAGCTAGATCCATTGTATTTAAGCCTAGTTTTTGCACGCCTGCTGCAATTCCCATCCAAATAAAATATTCAGCTGGGTTAATGTGGGGAAACACTCCGTTACTTGTATGACAAAATTGAGCACACGATGCATAGTAACTAGGCTTATAATACTCTGGCAAGAACTTACCCATGGTATGAGCTAAAGGATTACCTAACATAAATGCAGACACAAACGGCAATATCATATATCTCATAAAAGGATTTTTAGCCGAAGCTTGAGCAAATTTATTCATCTTCTTTTGTCCAATCATCGCTATTAAAGCATTCATGAACACCAGCATAATCAGCACTAATGGTACAATTGTAGCAACCCAATTTGCGAACTGTTTGCCACCGGCCTGAAATAAGCCCATAAACCAGGTCGCGAAATTAATAATATTTTTCATAGTTCTATCCTCCTCTTTACTTCAGAAAATTTACTTACTAATTGATTTTTCCACAAACTAAATACTGGTAAGGAAAGAAAATTAGTACTTGTATCCAAATCTTCACGACTCATTTTTCCAGTTTTAAAATTAATAAAATTGCGATAAGCATTTAAAATACATTCGCACGTTAGTTTGTTAAATTTACTTAATTCATCATAATCGCTTGCCAACAATGGTAAGGATTTCCCCTCAATTGAAGCTAGCTTTTTAAATCTCGCAAAAATAGTAACTCCCGTCATTATTTCAGCGTGAGTAATATTTGCCTGGGCGTCAATATTAAGTAAGAGAAGCGTGCCAGCTCTAAATTTCTTTGGATTCTTCCCAATTAAAACCTTTCCTTTTTTGCACATTTTGCGAAAAACTTTAACAAAGTTTCTTACCTGTAAAAAGCCCAAAACACTTTGAAGAAGGAATACACTGCCTAGTAAAATTGACATATATACAATGTTCATCTTAAACCCCTTCTATTATTTGAATAAGTTCTTTAGAATTGTCATAATTAACAAAATTGTTGTATAAAATTTCATTTCTGGAGATTAAACCAATAAAATCGTACAGTCGCGAAGTCGCATCTATCAACTCATTATTCAAATTTTCTGGGATGCCAATCAGGAAGACCAGCTTTAGTTCTTTCTTTTTGAATAAAATTTTGTTATCAATAATCCCTACACTAACTAAGATTCTTTCTTTGGATGAATTATCGATTGCATGCGGAATAGCAATACCATTTGAAAAAATATTATTAGTAACTTTCTCCCTTTTTTCCCAATTTTGTTTGAAATCTGTAGTTAACTGATTATTTTTAATTTGGTGATCAATTATCTTGTTAACAGCATCATAATAACTGGTAGGTTGAAGATGCTCGACTGATAAAATGATTTTCTCTTGCTTGATTAGTTGCTCAATAACTGAAATTTGCATCACTATCGATAGTGCTTCGGGTCTAATTGCAGTTCCCACATTGACAACTTGAATGTTTTCAATCTCTACCGGTTTATCGACAAATACCAATAAAAATTTATCATGCTGCTCTTTAAAGTCGGCTACACTAGAAAACGAAACAGTGACTAAATCTTCAAAAACATTACTTAATTTTTTCTCAATGAACTCTTTTACAGAGCTTCTGATTGAACCAACAAAAGCTATCTTTACCTGCTCTGTTGTATCTTTAGAAAGTTCCTCTAAAAACATTTCAAAATAAATCACATAATAATTTATTTCTTGCTTAGAAATGACAACTTCGTATTTAGAATTAATTTCATGTGCTAAAGCTAAACTTAATTCCAAAGAAATTGGATAGTTATCAGAAATATTTCGTGGCAGAACTTCACCAATTTCGGTATATAGTAATGTTCGATTGATTGAAAATAGCATATGCCATTTGACCCTGTTATATAAGGTCTCGATTTTTATACCATATTTTAATAATTGCGTTTTTAATGGAACAAAAAACAAATCATAATTTTTCCTGAGCACTAGCTCTATTTTTTTAGAATCCAAATATTCATTTTTATACAAATCTAAAGGAGAGAAAATAAAACTAATATCTGTTTTGGTCAGCAGCTTTATTTTCTCCTGCAAGTAACTGATCAAGTCATTAATGGAATTATTTCTAACCCAAGTCGCTTCATAATATTCTGGCAAATAATCTAATTCAAGACCATAATCTTTAAAAACTTTAAGTGATAATATATTGTTGGAAATTTGATGATATGCTTGCTTAGATAAGTTTAAATTTTTTAATTTGACAGAAATTTTTGAAGTGAAGTTTAACCAGTCTGGTCTAGATATATGATCGATAACAAAACTTCTCAAGACACATATTTCATCAAAACTGGTTTGAAAACTAATCTTTATTCCCTTTCCAGCTTTAGAAACAATTTGACCTTTATATTGACTTATGTCTTTTTTAATATTGCTAAGATCTTTATTGACAACTTTTCTACTAACAGTCAATTTATCAGCAATTTCATCAATAGGCATGTAATCAGCGCTTTTGATGAGCATATTTATAATCGATGCTTCTCTTTTTATTGGATCGTTTAGATCTAATTCTCCCTTTAAAAATCTAGTTTCTAAGTTTAGAAATTCTGGATAATTATTTATTGCTAAATAAAATCTTTTTGTTCCCGAGGAAATGTGAGCTGTATTACCCAAAGCCTTATTTAAATCAGATATCCTTTTATCAACTGTTCTAAAAGAAATATTATTATAAACTGCAATTTCTTGTTTTGTTATTGAGCCATTTTCAACGAACATTTTTAAAAGCTTAAATAAAGAACTATCCATCTATTTCCTCTCTTAACCTCTAGACTTACCTCCTGCCACGTTAATTGTTACTCCTGTTATGTAGCTTGATCTATCAGAAAGAAGGTAAGCAACTAAATCAGCAACTTCGTATAAATGTCCACTACGCCCCATCGGAGTAGTTGTAGTGCTCTTGTAACCTTCACGAAGTTGGTCAACAGTAATATTTCGCGTGTAAGCCAAAGCGCTTTCATATGTAGGAGTTCTCAGTCCGGTTGCTTCCATAATTCCTGGGGCAACGCCAACCACTCTAACGTTGAATTTTCCCAATTCTTTTGCCCATGAACGCGTAAAGCCATTAATGGCTCCTTTGGTTGCAGAATAAATGCTTTGTCCCTGGGAACCCTCTAGTCCAGCCTCTGATGACATATTTACAATTACTCCGCACTTTTGACTCGTTAAATATCGGCCGACAGCTTGGGACATCAACATTACGCTCTTAACATTGATATTAAACATTTTTGTCCAATCAGCTTCGGTCATCTCATATTGACTCTCAGGTTTTTCAGTATCAACTAAAAGCCTAGGCAAATTAATGCCCGCATTATTAACAACGCCATCAATGTGTCCATACTTATCAATTGTGTTTTTAACAGTTTCTTGAACATTTTCCTTACTAGTTACATCAGTGTGGTAGTAAGTGATATTTTCATTAGTTTCTTTTGGCTCATTCAAATCGGCAACAACCACTTTAGCTCCGGTATCAGCCAGTTCTTTAACAATTGCAGCTCCGATGCCTGATGAACCTCCAGTCACAATGTATACTCTATTCTTGATATTTAACCAATCACTCATTTTTATTATCCTTTCTATTTATTTACTACACCAGACATTATAGTGAAAACGTTTGCAGTGTTTAATATCTAGTTTTTCATCATAAATTGCAATAAAGGGTATTAACTTTTAAAAAAATGAGTCTACTAAAAACGCTAGTAAAAATTTGCCAAGCAGATTATACATGAATTCAACCTTAATTAAGCAAAAAGATAAAACTATCACATCTGTGAAAGCTTTGCAAAACAAACTTTGCTCAAAAGAGATACTTATTAGCAAGTATCCGTTAATACTCGAAGAAATTCTTTAATGATTTAATGTTTGAATACCTGGCACTTAATTCAGAAATAATGTATTGCGTAATACAAAAAGCTAATATTAGTTCTCCGAAAACCATGAGAAATAAGTAAATTTTAGTCATCCTTTCAAACATTATGTGGGCCTAATCTGATGCAAATTATTAATTGTTTCTTTGAAAATCTATCGCCAATTACATTCTATATTTATAAAAAGCAAGAATAATCATTTAAAGAGCTAAATTCTAAAAACTAAAGCCAGTTTTCAATGTTTAAAAAACTTTATATATCTATGTTTCAATCTTAATTGAAACTGACTTTGACTATGGCAATATGAGTGATTGGATTTATAAAATTAAAAATCAATTATTTTTTACTATTGTCCTTAGGCTTTAAAAAAGTTCTTTTCTCTTTTAAACCATAAATTTCTAAATAAAGACCATTGATGACAAATTCTCGACCACTTCGTGCAGAAAGAGAAAAAGGATAAATTTATCGACTATAATTAACGACAAAGGAGGCAAAGAGATGAAAATTAATTGTCACATCGACCCCAATTTGGATGAGGAGCACGGTGAACTTTGGATCAAAGAAATGACGCCTAAGATCAATGACTTTTTACAAGTAATGTCCTCAAGCGATGATGTTCTATGGTGTCATTATCAAGCTCAAATTATTCCAGTCAAATATCAGGATATTT
>CALYQE010000112.1 GCA_945281075.1 uncultured Lactobacillus sp.
ATATTGAATACGGTTTCAGTATGGATAAATTTAAGCAATTTGTCAACACTAATTTGATTCTCTTGTTAGCTTCCTAATGCTATTTTTAATTCACAATATTGAAATAAAAGCAGCATTAACCCAAACACTTAATTAGAACAACTATTTTTCTAGGTGCTAATTATCAAATTTCATATCTTTGTATATTTTTTATCGTTAAGTATTGCAATTATTTTATAAAAAGACCACAATTGTCTTTAGCAAACGCTTACATTGAAAAAGGAGGAAATTTTGATGAAAATTAAAGCAGCTGTTGTTCAGGAAATGGGTAGTTCTTTTGAAATAAAGGACGATATTGACCTGCATGAAGTCGGACCAACTGACTTGCAAATTCATATGGTCGCTAGTGGAATCTGTCATTCAGATGAAGCGTTACGTAAAGGCGATTCTAGCGTTGGTTATCCAGTAATTTTGGGCCACGAAGGCGCCGGGATTGTGGAAAAAGTTGGTGGCCAAGTTAAAAACTTCAAAGTTGGTGACCACGTCGTTATGTCATTTTATGCAGACGGGATTTGTGATAATTGTTTGAAGGGCATCCCTACGCAATGTCGCCATTATAGTGACTACAATTTATCTGGTGTACGTGCCGATGGCGAGGACCATTTTCAGAAAAATGGTAAACGTATTTGCGACATGTTCAACCAATCATCTTTTACCACTACTACCGTAGTTGATCAACGCAATGCCGTTAAAGTTGATGACAGCGTTGACCTGCGCAAGGCTGGTCCTCTTGGCTGTGGCTACGTCACCGGCTCAGGAACTGTCTTTAACACTTTGCAGCCGAAACCTGGCGACACCATTGCCGTTTTTGGTACCGGTGCCGTTGGTCTTGCTGCAATGATGGCGGGTTCAATTAGCGGCTGCACCAAAGTTATTGCAGTTGATGTCGTGCCAGAGCGCTTAGAATTAGCTAAGCAACTAGGTGCAACTGCTGCAATCAACAGCAAAGACACTGATCCAGTTGCCAAAATTAAAGAGCTAACCGGTGGCTACGGTGTGGACTGGACAGTTGACACCACGGGGATCAGTGGCGTCATCAAGAGTGCTATTGATGCTTTGGCACAAGGAGGAACTTGCGCTGCAATCGCGGTTACTGCTCAAAACCTTACTGTTTCAACTTGGAACGATTTGTGCGTAAATGATAAAAAAGTAATCGGCGTTAACATGGGTGACGCTATTCCACAAGTAGACGTCCCTCGGCTGCTTGAATTTTATCAACTAGGCAAGTTTCCATTTGATAAGACGGAAAAGTTCTACAAGTTTGAAGACATTAATCAGGCAAACGCCGATTCAATTTCAGGTAAGACCATAAAGCCTGTCTTAATTATCGATCCAGATTATCGGCCGAAATAAAAAATAGTTTTATTTTGATTAGGTAAGAAACTATGATTTCATACATTATTCCAATTTTGCTGTTAATTAGTTTTTTCCTTTTTATTTATTTCATTTTAAAAGGTGGCAATTTAACAATTGGTTTATTTGTTATGGCTGTCTTATGGGCGATTATTGGACTTGTCCCATTTAATGTGGCAATCAATAAGATCTTTACTGAGCCTGTATTAAATTATGGTTCAACAATTATTTATATTATTTTCGGTTCATGGTTTGGCCGCGTATTAGTTGAAAGTGGAATTGCATCAGCAATTTCAAGCGAAACAAATAAAATTGGAAAAAACAAACCTTTATTATCTGCAATCTTAGTTTTACTTGTAACTTCATTCATTTTTATTAGTGCATATGGAGTTGGATCAGTAATAGCAATCGGAGTTATTCTATTACCAATTATGCTATCAGTTGGTATTCCCCGTGATTTAGCATTAACAGCTTTTTGTTTGGCTATTGGGGCACCTATGTACATTAATGTTGTTTTATTTAATCAAATAAAACCTTTTTTCCCGGCTGTAGCTTATGATAACAAGTATTTATCATTTGCTTGGGTTGCAGCGATTATTCAATTAATAGCTGTCATTATTTTGTTAGTTATAAATAGGAAAAAGATTGATAGCTCAAAAGCCGCCGATAATCTGAAAATTATTGGTGCAAAAATTAACACCGATGGTGAAAAAGGCTCTAAAGTTGCTAAAATTGCTTATATCGTTCCCATTGTTCCGGTAGCAATGAACATGCTATTTAAATGGGACGCAGTGCCTTCACTTACTTTAGCAGCACTTTTAGCCATGCTTTTGACAGAAAAAATGAACAACTATCAGGCATTAGTTGCCTTTATTAATGACACCGTTAAGAAAGCGATCTCTGATATAGCTAGCCTAATCATGTTCTTAATGGCACTTACTATGTTCACTGGAGCTGCTAAAATCGATGCAGCACATTTTAAGCCATTATTCAATGCAATCTTACCGCATGGACACCTAGTATTAGCTATTATTTTTGGTGTCTTAGCACCACTCGCACTTTTCCGCGGACCACTACATGTTTGGGGAGCTGGAGCTGCTACTGCTGCTGTTTTGTCAGGTACTCATCTTTTTAGTGATTATTTTTTACTGCCTTTATTGCTAATTCCAAGCTTATTAGCCGTTTCAACTGATGTTACACAATCATGGAATATCTGGGGCCTCGATTACATGAAAGTTGATACAAAGAGTTTCTTAAAATATGGTGTGCCAACAATGTGGATAGTTTCAATTATTAACGAAATAATTGCATTTTGTTTCTTTGGCTAACACACAATTACTTTAAAAATATGGAGAATAAAAATGAAAAAAGAATATATTTGTCCAATTTTAACCCTATTAAAAGATGAAAATACAGTTGACTTTGAGGCAATGCATAAACTGTATGATCGGCTAATTGATGATGGCATTGCTGAAATCGCATTACTTGGTAGTTGCGGCGAATTTTACGCGCAGACATTTCAAGTTTGCAACGATTTAGTAGAAGATGCTATTCAATATATTGATCATCGTACAAAAGTTTTAGTCGGTGCAAATCGTATGGATGATCAATTAACTATTAAATTTGCAAATAAAGCTTTAGAACTCGGCGCCGATGGGATTCTATTGGTCGGTCCCTACTACATGTCATGTGATCCTACTGGCATTATTACTTTTTACCAAAAAATGGCTAAGGCTATTAAAGGTAACATTATTATTTATAATTACCCTGATCGCACAGGTTATGATGTCAATGCCGAGATACTGCTTAAGCTCTTACCAGACTTTCCAAACATCATTGGGATTAAAGATACTGTGGGTGATGTCAACCATACATTAACTACTATTAAAGTCGTCAACGCCAGATATCCTAAGTTTAAAGTTTACACCGGTTATGACAGTAACTGCATCAAAGTCGTTGAAGCTGGTGGACAGGGTGTTGTAGGGGGCTTATCTAATTTATACAGTCATACCTGCGTTGACTTATTAAAGAGCTTTGAAGCCAACGACCAAAAACAAGTGGTCTTCGACCAGCAAAAAATCAAACAAGCCGGTGCTTTGCTTAATATTGCGAATCCTTTTATGACACTCTTTAAATATATTTTAGATCAACGAGAAATTCCTAATGCAATCGTTAGCCTATCGCCTTCAGCACCGCTAACGGATGCCCAAAAACAAAAAGCTTTGGCTATTTACGATCAACTTAAATAATTAAACAACCTTTTATATACCTTGCATAAAACGCTCCGCTGGATGTCTGCGTACCAGTATTTTGGTAGACAATTCAACTTTCACAACTTAAAACAAGTTATTTAAGTTATATAAACTTATTGACTATAAACATAGTGAAATCAATTAGTTTGGTTGCAAAGTATTATGTAATAACTATTTCTAAACAAATTTAATATGTCTTATTTGTCATCAAATACAATAAATTGATGTCATAATAAGGCATATTTTTTGCCATTTTTATTTACAATCTGAATTATGCAAATTAATACCTCTGCATTTAAGTAGTCTTTAAGCCCTATGATTGCAAAGTAGTAACTGTCTCACTGTCACGCTCAACTAATTTACTGCTGCCGACTTATTTCACCAGCTATTATGCCCTATTCTAATCTTAATTTTGCCAATTAATCACTGCCGAAATCTAACTCTTTTTCAAAGAACTTAGCAAAATTTTCCCGGCCGTCCCGTCACGAATTGTTTCAGTATTCCGCGAATAGCAGTGTCCTCACCCCTAGTCACATCCATCGTGGCAATCATTTAGACAATTTCATCATTGCTTGATAGCTGGCGTGAAATTGCAAAGTCATATAGCTTATTGGTTAATAGGTAAACACAGGTAATTATATCATCATCAACGCATAGTGCCATTAAGATCAAAACAGATGCCATCCGTGTGCAATCTTTGCCCCTACTGCAGTGGTAAACGAGCGCATCTTCTTTTGGCAAAGTTAATAATTCGCGATAAATCCAGGTAAACATTTTTTGGCTATGTACATTTAGCAACGTCTGTTAATAAATTAGGCCAATAAAGTTGTTGTTTAGGTCAGGTATGTGATGCAGAAACCGAAACAGCCTGTGTCCTTTAGTACATTCTTCAGGATTTTCCGCATAAACCATAAACCGACAGGTCAATGTAATGAAAGTGCTGCTATGCCTTGTCTCGTGAAGAATTTTTTGGCACTGCAAGCGTAAATCACGATCTATCGTAACACGTAGACGTGATAACTCTTCTCGATCAGTTTCAGATAATGAACTAAGCGAATCGAATCGATAAATTTTATTCCACTTTACCTTTTTACCGTTCTTATTTTGATAGCCGGCGACATCCCGAAAGTTCAATGGGCCGTCTATTTTAATGATTCGATCATGTGCCATTTTTTACCCCTTCTTATCTTTAGCTTCTAATCATTTGCATTCACCGGGAACACAAACACCTGCGTGGCCTTAACAGCATGCTTCCAGCCCTGATATAAGTGTTCACGCTTAGCTTTTCTCATTTGGCTTTCAAAGGTTTTGCCAACGACAAAAATATCTTTCAGTTCATCAACGTTCTTCCAATAACCCTCAACTAAACTCGCCAAGAAAGCAGCTTTCATTGAAGTGGTTTCGAGTGTTTTTGCTACTCAATCTTCGTGCCTAAAATATCAGCTTGAAACTGTAAGAAATAGTCATAGTTTGAAGCGCCACCATCAACTTACAGGTCCTGAATTTCAATTTCAGAGTCCCAATCTGCATTGTATCTGCAACATCCTGCGTTTGATACGCTAAGAACTGCAAGGTTGCCTTAATTTGTTCCGCGCGTGACGTAAAAAACAACTCCTTTAGCCTCAGAGTCCTAATGCGGTCCCCCGTGCCCCCTAAAACGGTAAACGCAGGAACAACAAATACTTCATTTTATTATTTCGAAACAAAGGCAGCCTTTTTAGAATCATCTGATGTTTTAATCATTTTCATTGAATCACGTAGCCACTGGATCGCACTTCCCGATACAAAAATCGAACCCTCTAAAGAGTAGTTAAACTTGCCATCAAGTCCATAAGCAATAGTGGTTAGCAAATTATTGCCAGACTCAGTTGGTTCTTCATCTGTATTCATTACGATAAATGAGCCCGTATCATAGGTGTTTTTAACCATGCCCTTTTTTAAGGCCAGTTGGCCAATCAGAGCTGCTTGCTGATCGTCAGTAATACCTGAAATTGGTACTTCGCCACCGAAAAACTTATTTACTTTGCCGTAGCCATAGACTTCTGAGTTAGATCTTACTTAGGACAGCATTTTTGAGGAATGTTGAGCAGTAGAAGTGGACCGACTTAACCAGCTGATTGAACGTGAACCGAAAGCAATCCCGGGCTGGTCTAAGCAGAAGCAAAAATGGCTGCACTTAAAAGCTGCTTCATCGGATCCGGCACTGAACGGCTTGATCTTCCATACCGATCAAGGCTAACAATATCAACATTACAAGTTTCAGGCGTGGCTTAAAAATCATGGCTTTATCCAATCAATGTCACGCAAGGGCAATTCCCTTAACGATAGGTTAATGGAAGGCTTCATCGGCTTACTCAAACGAGAAATG
>CALYQE010000113.1 GCA_945281075.1 uncultured Lactobacillus sp.
CAACTTGAGCGTTGATCCTAAGCAAGCTGACCAACAAATCCGTGGCTCAATTGTGTTGCCAAATGGTACTGGTAAAACCCAAAAGGTTATTGTCTTTGCTGAAGGTGAACAAGCAGAACAAGCTAAGGCTGCTGGCGCTGACGAAGTTGGCTCAGATGAATTAGTTGAGAAAGTGCAAAATGGCTACTTAGACTTCGATGTTGTTGTTGCTACACCAACGATGATGGCTAAAGTTGGTCGTTTGGGTCGTGTCTTAGGTCCTAAGGGCTTGATGCCAAACCCTAAGACAGGCACTGTAACAATGGACATTGAAAAGGCCGTTAAGAACGTTAAGGCTGGTCAAGTTGAATACCGTGTTGACCGTCAAGCTGCAATTCATGCTGCTATTGGTAAAGTTTCATTTACTGATGAGCAATTGATTGAAAACTTTGACGCTCTTCGTGACGTTATTGTACGTGCACGTCCATCAGCTGCTAAGGGACAATACATTAAGAGTGTTGCAGTTGCTGCAACCTTTGGCCCCGGCATTAAGCTTGATCCATTAAACTTAGCTTAATTATTTATAAAACAAATTAATAAAAAGCAACTTGCATGTAGCATAGTTGCTTTTTTTGTCGACTTTTTGGCGTTTATTATTTATCAATTGCCAAAGATTTGTTAAACTAAAGCATAATCCAATTGTCTAATTGAGGGAATTATTATGCGTAAAAATAATGTAGGCAAATTGCTTGCTATTCTTTTGTTTATGCCGCTTTTTTTAGTGGGGTGCAGTCAGAATCGACAGAAGATTACCATTGTTGGTTCAAGTGCCTTGCAGCCTTTGATTGAGCAGGCTGGTAATGATTATCATTTAGCTCATCTTGACAGTAATATTGTTGTCCAGGGCGGTGGCTCGGGAACGGGATTGAGTCAAGTTCAGGCAGGTGCTGTTCAAGTGGGAACTTCAGATGTTTTTGCCGAAACCCAAAAGGGAATTGACGAAAAAAAATTAACCGATTTTCAGGTGGCAATTGTGGGGATCGTGCCGATTGCCAATAAGGGCGTACACGTCAAAAACTTGTCGAGGCAACAGTTGGCAGACATTTTTACCGGAAAAATCAAAAACTGGCGCGAAGTTGGTGGCAAAGACCTGCCAATTATTGTTATCAACCGTTCACGTGGAAGTGGAACTAGAACCACGTTTGAAGATTTGATTCTCAAAGGCAAAGAAGCAGTCAATTCGCAAGAGCAAGATTCAAATGGAACGGTTAAAAAAATCGTAAGTACTACTCCGGGGACAATTTCTTACATTTCTTTTCCATATGCTAATGACGAAAACATTCAAAAAATCAGCATTAATCACGTTGAACCGGTGAACAAAAACATTCCTACCAATAAATGGCCTTTATGGTCTTACGAGCATATGTACACCAAGGGCAAGCCGAACGAGGCTACCGCTAAATTTATTAAATATGTGCTTAGTAAAAAGGTTCAAAAGGATTTAGTCCCTAAAATTGGCTATCTGAGTATTCATGACATGAAAGTAACACGTGATAGTCAAAATAAAGTTACGAAGATAGGCGATTAAAATGGCTAAAAAAGAACAAGATTTGCAAGAGGTTGTTGAGCAGGCAATTGCTCAACAAAAGGTGCCGCACGTCAAATTTAAGGGGATTAATCCTCGCAATATTGATATCGCAAGATTAACTAAACCTTCTAAAGAAACCAGGCAGGAGCGCTGGGGCAAAGGTCTAACGGCTTTAGCAATTGTGTTAATTGGGCTCTTAATTGTCGCAATTATTGGCTTCGTTGGCATGCATGGTCTAGCAACCTTTTTTACTGACAAAGTAAATATTTTTCAGTTTTTATTTTCAACTGACTGGAATCCTGGTGCTGGTCCAAAGCACGTTGGTGCGGCAGCGATGATTGTCACGTCATTTGCGGTTACTTTATTAGCAGCCATGATTGCAACACCATTTGCAATTGCAGTTGCTTTGTTTATGACTGAGTATGAATCAGGAAAAAGAGCCAATTTATTACAGTCGGTAATGGAACTGTTAGTGGGAATTCCATCTGTTGTTTACGGCTTTTTGGGCTTAACAGTCATTGTGCCAGCAGTTCGAACCATTTTTGGCGGAACCGGTTTTGGTATTTTAACCGCGACTTTAATTTTGTTTGTCATGGTCTTGCCCACAATCACCTCCCTGACGGTTGATGCGTTTAAAGCTGTTCCGAAAGAACTGCGAAAATCGTCGGCAGCCCTGGGTGCAACCAGATGGCAGACAATCTTTCATGTTGTTTTGCGGGCGGCACGGGCACGGATAATGACCGCCATTATTTTTGGCATGGCCCGGGCCTTTGGCGAAGCCTTAGCAGTCCAAATGGCGATCGGCAATGCTGTGTTAATGCCATATAATCTGGTTAGCCCGGCGGCTACTTTGACCAGTCAGCTAACTAGTCAGATGGGTAATACGGTTATGGGCACTTTGCCTAATAATGCATTATGGTCCTTAGCATTACTGCTTTTAATCATGTCATTGGTGTTCAACTTCTTGGTACACTTAATTGGAAAGAAGAGTTAGTGGCATTATGAATTCAAAAAGAAATGATCGGATTGCTACTGGCGTAATTTACTTGCTGGTAGGAATAGTAATTTTGCTCTTAGTCGGAATCATTGGTAATATTTTGGTTTCCGGTGTACCGCATTTATCTTGGCACTTCTTGACCTCTGCTTCTTCGTCATTTGAAGCCGGTGGCGGAATTAGAGACCAGTTGTTTAACTCGCTGTACCTGCTGTTATTGACCTTGATAATTTCAATGCCCATTGCATTAGGCGCAGCAATTTATCTCGCAGAATATGCGGCTGATAATTGGTTGACTCAACTCATTAGAACAACAATCGAAATTTTGAGCTCATTACCATCGATTGTAGTTGGCTTATTCGGTTACTTGTTGTTTGTTGTTCAATTTGGTTTAGGTTTTTCAATTATTGCCGGTGCCTTGGCATTGACCTTTTTCAATTTGCCAACTTTAACCAGTAACATTGAAGAAGCAATCAAAGGTGTTCCGCAAACGCAGCGTGAAGCTGGTTGGGCCTTAGGCCTGTCAAATTGGAAGACCATCCGCGGCATTGTTTTGCCTGCAGCACTTCCTGGCATTATTACAGGTGTGATTTTGAGTGCTGGCCGTGTATTTGGTGAAGCTGCAGCTTTAATCTATACTGCTGGCCAAAGCGGCTCAACTGTTGATTATTCCAATTGGAATATGTTCAGTGCGACGAGTTTTTTAAATATCATGCGCCCAGCAGAAACGTTGGCCGTTCATATCTGGAAAGTAAATACAGAAGGCATCATTCCTGACGTCAATGTTGTTTCTGCCGGCACTTCAGCTTTACTCGTAATCGTCGTTATTATTTTTAATTTGGGTGCGCGAGCACTGGGCAACTGGCTGTACAAACGCTTAACTGCCGCTAAAATTAAGTAAGGGGTTTTTATGGAAAATTGGCAAACTAAAAAGACCTACATTAAAAAATTCAGCGAAGAAGATTGTGCAGTTTACACCCAGAACTTAAGTGTTTTTTATGGGGGCACAATCCAAAAGCTCTTTGATGTCAGTCTTGGTTTCAAGAAAAACACCATTACGGCTCTGATCGGAGCATCGGGTTCAGGCAAGTCAACTTTTTTACGTTCCTTGAACCGAATGAATGATCAGGTTGCTCGGGTAGATGGCAAAATCATGTTCCATGACCTTGACGTTAATCAAAAAAAGATCAATGTCTATGAATTGCGCAAAGCGATTGGCATGGTTTTTCAAAAACCAAATCCGTTTCCGAAATCAATTAGGGAAAATATCGTTTATGCACTTAAGGCAAACGGTCAGCAGGATAAGCAAAAGCTTGATCAAATAGTTGAAGAAAGTCTGCGCGCGGCGGCTTTATGGGATGAAGTGAAAGACAAGCTTGATAAGAGTGCGCTAGCACTCTCAGGGGGACAGCAGCAAAGGCTATGTATCGCGCGGGCAATCGCTTTGAAACCCGAGATCCTGCTTTTGGATGAGCCGGCAAGTGCACTTGACCCGGTTTCAACGGCCAAGCTTGAAGATACCTTAAAGCAGCTACGGAAAAAATATACGATGGTAATGGTTACTCACAATATGCAGCAAGCTTCTAGAATTAGTGAGTATACTGCATTCTTTCATCTCGGCCATGCGCTTGAATACGATACGACTACCAATATCTTTACCAATCCACAAGGTGAAATTACGGAAAGATACATTCAGGGTAGTTTTGGCTAAGGAGCGATGATATGACTAATATTATGGAAGCTGAAAACGTCAAATTAAGTTATGGTGATTTTGAAGCGTTGCACGGAATTACCCTTGCTTTCCCAGCCAAAAAGTTAACGGCCCTGATAGGACCATCAGGCTGCGGAAAATCGACTTTTTTACGTTGCTTAAATCGAATGAATGATGATATTGATAACATCAAGATTTCTGGCAAAATTTTACTGGAAAACAAAGACATCTACCGAACGCATTTGGATCTGGTAGCCCTGCGCAAAAAGGTGGGTATGGTCTTTCAACAGCCGACGCCATTTCCATTTTCCGTTTTTGATAACGTGGCCTATGGCTTGCGCGTTGCGGGGGTCAAGGATAAGGACCTAATTGAGCAGCGCGTGATTGAGAGCCTTAAGCAAGCTGCGATTTGGGAAGAAACAAAGGACAGCTTGCAGCGCAATGCTTTGGCTTTTTCAGGCGGGCAGCAGCAGCGAATCTGTATTGCTAGAGCACTGGCGGTTAGACCGGAAGTGGTGCTGCTTGACGAGCCGACCTCGGCGCTTGATCCAATTTCCAGTTCGGAAATTGAAGAAACCCTGATGGGCTTAAAGAAAAAATACACGTTTATCATGGTAACGCACAACTTGCAGCAAGCCAGTCGCGTTTCCGATCAAGTGGCTTTTTTAATGAATGGTGAGCTGATTGAAGCAGGCTCGACAGAGCAAATGTTTTTATCACCAGAAAAAGAAATAACTAGTAATTATCTTAACGGCCGTTTCGGCTAGTATGGAGGTGGATCATGCACGAAATATTTTTAGACGAACTTAAAAAGTTAAATACCCAATTTATGGAAATGGGTGTTCTTGTTAATGACTTAATTGATAAGGGTACTCGTTCATTTGTTGATCATGATAAAAAAATGGCACAGGAAATGATCGTTGAGGACAAAGAGGTTGCAAAAGAAGCAATTAAGATCGAGAAAAAAGCGCTCGACTTGATGGCCTTGCAGCAACCGGTAGCAACTGATTTCCGTGTGGTGATTAGTATCTTAAAAGCAACAACTGATTTGGAAAGAATCGGCGAAAATGCTAATAGTATCGCGGTTGAAACGGTTAGAGTTAAGGGTAATCCGCGGATCCCAGAAGTTGAAAAGATTATTTCGCGCATGACTCATCAAGTGCGGACAATGTTGATTCAAGTTTTGACTGCTTACGTGCAAGAGGATGAAAAAACTGCTCGTGAAATGCTAGATGGTCATGAAGACGTTTATCATGATTACCGTAAAGCACGGCAAATGATCATTGATGGGGTAGAAAAAGACCCTAATGTTGCAGTGGCATCGGCAAGTTATTTTGTCATCATTCGCTTGCTTGAGCGAATTAGTGATCACATTGTTAATTTAGCTAGCTGGGTAATCTATAAATCATCTGGTGAGCTGTTCGAACTGATCACGGCCAATGATGAACATCAAAAAGACAACGACCAAGCAAAAGAAAAATAATTTAGCTTGCTTTTGACCGCTTGGGCTGTTATAGTTAATAAAGTAAATTCTACCTAAGACTCGGGTGGCATTTTGCCTTAATATCCCGCCGAGGCCGGAAGATAATGAAGATTTTAAATGCTCCATGTCTTGCTTGGCATGGAGTTTTTTAGGCCTTTAAGGAATTTATTAATGAATTTTATGGAGGTGAATTCGATTGAGTAAAGCTGCTATT
>CALYQE010000114.1 GCA_945281075.1 uncultured Lactobacillus sp.
GGAGCATTTTCTTTATTAGCCTTAGCCAAAATGATCGGTAAAACCTTTTCCGGAACATTGCCTAAAACCACCGGCCGGCCTTTTTTAATAATGCCACTTTTTTCACGAGCAATATCTTCAATTGTCGGCCCAATAAGCTGTTCATGGTCAAGACCAACGGTGGTAATGATGCTTACCTCAGGAGTAATCACATTGGTCTTGTCGCGTTCACCGCCAATACCGACTTCGATCACGGCAAAGTCACATTTTGCTTGCGCAAAATACAAAAACGCCATGACCACTTCATATTCAAAGGTCGCTAACGTAAAGTCAGGTTCGGTTTGACGAATCTGGCAGAGGACTTTTTCGATCTGATTAGCCAGCTCAACCAGACGGTCATTACTAATGTTTTGTCCGTTTAATTGGATTCGTTCATTAAACTCAAAAACATAGGGTGAAACAAAAAGGCCGGTCTTTTGACCAGCCTTTTGCAACAAATTACTTAAGTAATAACATGTTGAACCCTTACCATTAGTACCCGTCACGTGAATGGTTTTCACTTGATCTTGGGGATTGCCCAAAGCGGCCAAAGTTTTTTTGATAAATGTTAAATCAGCTTTTTCATGAAACTTCGGCAGCGAATACAAATAATTAATCACAGCTTGAGCATTGGTAAAATTCACATTATTCACTCTTTTTCAATTCTTCAATTCTTTGACGTACACCTTCGAGCTGATGTTCGTAGTCCGCCTGCTTGGCCTTTTCTTTTTCAATCACAGCTTCTAATGCATGAGCAACAAAGCCTTGATTGTTCAGCTTCTTAGTTGAACGCTCAACTTCACTAACCAGTTCTTGCTCCTCTTTTTCCATTCGCTTGATTTCCTCATCAATGTTTACCAAGTCGGCAAGTGGAACAAAGATTTGCGCACCCGAGATCACTGCTGTCTTGGCTAATTTTGGTGCAGCCAGTTCAGTAGCAATGGTCAGTTTCTTTGGATGCAGGAAGTTTTTAACGTATTCTTCGTTATCTGTCAAAATCTGCTTGTTTGCTGGATCTTCAAGTTGAATCATAATATCGATTGGCGAAGATAACGGTGCATTAACCTCGGTGCGAATGTTACGAACGGCTTTGATGACTTCAATTAAGAAAGCCATGTCGTGATCGGCTTTTTCGTTAGCAAATTCTGGATGTACTTCTGGATACGTCGCAGTCATGATTGACTGACCTTCATGCGGCATTGATAGCCAAAGTTTTTCCGTTACGAATGGCATAATTGGGTGCAAGAGCCGCAAGATTTGGTCAAGAATCCAGATCAAGTTGGTTTGCTTTCTGGTTTTTAATTCTTCATTGTCACTGTTTAACGCAACCTTTGAGATTTCAATATACCAGTCACAAAAATCATTCCAAATAAAGTTGTAAAGTTCACGGCCTGCTTCACCAAACTTATATTCATCAAACAACCGAATAACTTCACTAACGGTGTGGTTGAGGCGGTCAAAAATCCAGCTGTCAGCCAAATCAAAGTTTGCCGTCTCAGGCAAATGAGCTGGTTTAGCATCTTCTGGCAAGTTCATGATCACAAACCGTGCCGCATTCCAGATCTTATTGATGAAGTTCCAAGCCGAAGCAAGCTTCTTAGGATTATAGCGTGTATCCTGACCAGGAGCCGTTCCGTTAAGTAAAAACCATCTTAAAGCATCAGCGCCATATTCATTGACAACATCCATTGGATCGACACCGTTACCAAGCGACTTGCTCATCTTTCTGCCTTGTTCATCACGAATCAAACCGTGCAAAACAACATCTTTAAAAGGTCGTCTATGGGTAAAGTGTAGGCCTTGGAAAATCATTCGTGAAACCCAGAACGGCAAGATATCATAACCGGTTACTAAGGTACTTGTCGGGAAATAGCGCTGATAATCAGCAGAGTTTTCATCTGGCCAACCCAATGTTGAAAATGGCCAAAGAGCGCTTGAGAACCAGGTATCGAGCACATCTGGGTCCTGATCCCAATTTTCAATGTCTTTAGGTGCTTCTTCCCCAACATATATTTTACCGGTCTTTTTGTTGTACCAGGCTGGAATTTGGTGTCCCCACCACAATTGCCGTGAGATTACCCAATCGTGAACATTTTCCATCCATTGTTTAAAGGCCTGCTCGAACCGTTCTGGTACAAAAGTAACTCTGTCATCCGTCTCTTGATTTTGCAACGCTTTTTCAGCCAGTGGTTTCATCTTAACAAACCATTGAGTGGAAAGGCGCGGCTCTACTTGTACGCCTGAGCGCTCAGAGTGGCCAACAGAGTGAACAATTGGCTTAACTTTGATCAAGTAGCCCTGGTCTTTTAAGTCTTCAACAACTGCTTTACGACATTCAAACCGGTCCATGCCTTCGTATTTACCAGCATTTTCGTTCATCGTACCGTCATCATTCATGACATTGATTCTCTTTAGGTTGTGACGATTGCCAACGGCAAAGTCGTTCGGGTCATGGGCTGGGGTAATCTTTACTAAACCAGTTCCAAATTCGGGATCAACGTGCTGGTCTTCAATAATTGGAATGTGGCGACCAACAAGTGGTAAAACTAATTCCTTACCAACAATGTCTTTGTAACGCTCGTCACCATGGGCAACCGCAACTGCTGTATCGCCAAACATGGTTTCGGGACGAGTCGTGGCAATTTCAACAAAGCCAGAACCATCAGCAAACGGGTATTTAATATGGTAAAAAGCACCTTCATCATCTTGGTGAATAACCTCAATATCGCTCAATGCGGTCTGAAGCTGCGGATCCCAGTTAATAATATATTCACCGCGATAAATTAAGCCTTCATTATATAACTGAACGAAAACACGTCGAACAGCTTTGGATAAGCCTTCATCCAAGGTGAAACGTTCTCTGGAATAATCTAGTGATAAGCCCAGTTTAGCCCACTGACTCTTGATTATGTTGGCATATTCATCTTTCCAGTCCCAAACTTGCTTAACAAAAGCTTCACGCCCCATTTGATGACGGTCCTTGCCTTGCTTGCGCAATTTGGCTTCAACCTTGGCCTGAGTGGCAATTCCGGCATGATCCATTCCAGGCAGATACAAGGTATCATACCCCTGCATCCGCTTATATCTGATCAAGGTATCCTGAATTGCAGTATCCCAAGCGTGACCCAAATGCAACTTACCAGTAACATTTGGCGGCGGAATAACAATCGAATACGGATGCGCTTTTTTGTCGCCAGAAGGCTTAAAAAGATCTTCATCAAGCCATTCTTGATAACGACCATCTTCAACCTCATGGGGATCATATTTAGGTGCTAAATCTGTCATAATTTTTCTCCTAATAAAAAAGTCCTAGACAAAATTGTCTAGGACGATCTAATTTAACCGCGGTACCACCTAAGGTTAAGCAGAAAATAGTTTATCTGCTTCTCTTAATACGTGATAACGGCGAACCTTACCGGATCAACTTACTATTAGTTCAGCTGATCAGCTTAATTAAGCTACCAATTAACCCTCATTCGGCTTTTCACCAACAACGAGCCTTTCTCTATTTATAAGGTTAATACCTCTTAATTATTGCTTTGTTAGCATTATAACACGATTTTTAGAGTAGTGCAGTATCTTCTGCAGCTTTATTAGCTAAGAACTTCTCGTCTGGATAAATAGGCGTCACCTTAATGCCAGCCATGGCGCGTTCAATCAAGCCTTCAACATCAAGCCGCGCTTCAAATTCACGGGCTTTATCAAGACGCGGCTTAGTCTTAGGCCGTGGCGGCGCAAAAATGGTGCAGCAATCTTCAAATGGCTGAATTGATAAGTCAAAGGTGCCGATTTTTTCCGCTAAACGAATAATTTCTGTTTTATCCATGGTGGCAACCGGACGCAAAACGGGCGTGGTGGTCACATCATTAATAGCCGTCATTGACTCCAGCGTCTGCGAGGCAACCTGCCCAACCGATTCACCGTTAAAAATAGCTAGGTCTTTTCGTTTAGCCCGAATTTGATCAGCCAGTCGCAGCATAAAGCGGCGCTGAACCGTCATCAAGTACCCTTCTGGCACTTTTTCTTTGATTGTTTCCTGAATTTCCGCAAATGGCACAGCAATAAAGTTGATTCGACCAGCATAATTGGCCAAAATACCCGTCAATTCCTTGGCTTTGTTCAAAGCCTTCTCTGTCGTATACGGCGGACTGTAAAAGTGCACCATTTCAATGTCAACCCCGCGCTTTAAGGCCAGGTAGGAAGCAACCGGTGAATCAATGCCACCTGACAGCATCATCACGGCCCGACCACCTGTTCCAACAGGCATTCCACCAGCGCCATGAAGCAACTGATTAGAAATGTAAACTGCATCCTGACGAACCTCAACTCGTAAAACAAGGTCTGGATGTTTCATTTCAACTTTTAAATCAGCCATATGCTCAAACAAATAATCGCCAAGCATTAAGTTTAACTCGTTGGTGTCGTACGTAAAATGGTGATCGCTTCGTCTGGTGTTAACCTTAAAAGTCATCCCTTTTTTAAAGGTTTCTTTCATCAAAGCAAGAGCAGTTTCTTCGATGGCCTCAAGCGTTTTTTCTACTTTTATTGTTGGTGAATATGTTTGAATGCCAAACACCTTTTTCAAGTGTTGGTCTACTTCTTCAAACGGGGCGCCGTTTAAGACGATGTGCATGCGATCATGCTTAGGGTGAATTTCAATCTGGGGGTAATCGCGCAGCACTTTGGTAACATTACCGGCCAAACGACCGATAAAATCCTTGCGGTTTTTCCCTTTCGTTGAGAGTTCCCCATAGCGAACCATAACTTCGGTATATTTCATTAAAAATTATTCTCCTAAGTGGTTAATTTGAGCAAAGTGGCGGTAGATTTTGTCAAAAGCCTTGATGAATTCGTCGGCCTCTGCCAGTGTATTGGTTTCATCAAAACTCAGCCTGATCGCACTGGTGGCGATTTTATCATCAATGCGCATCGCGATCAGCGTACTGGCTTCATCAACCTTGGTTGAGGCACAAGCCGAGGTGGTGGAAACATAGATATCCTCATCTTCAAGTGCATGAACGAGCGTTTCGCCCCGAATGCCTGCAAGCGCAAAACATAAAATATGCGGCGCAAAGTCCTCGCTTACCGGTGAAAAGATCGTAATCCCTGGTTTACCCTGTAAGTAATCGACAATTTTAGCTTTAATTGCGGCTTCTTTATCAGCCTTAGTTTTTTCGTCAGTCAAGACTAGCCGCATTGCCTTCGCCATTGCCGCAATCGCCGGCAGGTTTTCAGTGCCTGAACGCAAGCCTTTTTCCTGTCCGCCACCGTCATGTAAGGCATCAAGCATCTTGCCTTCTTTTTTATAAAAAACGCCAACGCCTCGCGGTCCATGAAACTTGTGCGCTGAAAGAGAGGAAAAATCAACCCGGGGCGTGAACACACGTGACCAAATGTCTTTGCCTAAGGCCTGAACATTATCCACGTGAAAGTTAATCGTAGGATAATTTGACAGCAAATCACTAATTTCATCAATGGGTTGAATGCTGCCAATCTCATTGTTGACCCCCATGATTGAGACCAGCGTCGTATCAGAATCGATAGCATTGCGCAGATCATTGACGTTAACCCGGCCCTTTTTATCAACTGGCAAATGCGTTACCCGAAAGCCGAGATATTCCAAGGTATTAAAAGCATTGGTGACGGAGGCATGCTCAACACTTGAGGTAATCAGGTGCTTGCCGAATTTGCGCTTTTGAAAGGCCGTTCCCTTAATTGCCAAATTATTAGACTCAGTTCCACCAGAAGTGAAAAAAATCTCGTCAAGCTGTGTCCCCATCAGATCAGCAATCTGCTTACGTGAACTTTCCAAAAGCTGAAAGGCCCGGTCACCTAATTTGTGCAAACTCGAAGGATTACCCCAGATAGTTTGCGCAACTTGATCATAAGTACTCAGTACAGCCGGATCAATTTTAGTCGTTGCACTATTATCAAAATAAATCA